>JBIKSC010000259.1:0-3782 GCA_044348775.1 Flavobacteriales bacterium
AAATATGATGAGGTCAAAAAAAAAGCTGCTCTTTCGAGCAGCCTTTTTTCGTTCAATCTATGAATTAGCGCACAATCGTTAGATCACCGCTAAACAATTCCATTCCGGTGTTTTTATTTACACCTACGATGTAATAGTAAACACCATCCGGAATATCCATTGCCTTCCACGTGCCGTCATAATCGAGATCTTCGAAGACCAAATTTCCCCAACGATTATAGATATGGCAAGTGCTACCCGGGAAGCGTCCAATGCTGGTTACATTGAAAGTATCATTTCTTCCATCGCCGTTTGGCGACATAATATTCGGGATGATGAGCTCACAATACTCCGGTCTGAATTGAATCGTAACCGATCCTGTCTCTGTGCATTCTTCCTGTTCAAGATTTATCACGTAATAACCGGGGATATCCGTTTCATACGAAGTTTGATCATAGAAGCCAATAGAATCACTTTCGCCGCTGCCATATTCCGAGAAATTAAAGTAGTCCCAGGAGATAATCACATCCTGCAATTGTGGTTCAAGGAGCAGAAGGCCCGGCAATGTTTCTGTGCACGGATACAGTTCTTGGTCTCCCAACACCAGCGGAGGCGCAATGAAAAAATCAACGGTATCGCCTACAAAACACTCCGCGCTATAAACAGCCAGTTGGTAATGTCCATCGCGCAATTGACTACCATCCAAAATGAGCGAGTCCGTTGTTTCATTCGCGATCACGTTATCATCTAACCACCAGGTATAAGTGAGGTTCGTATTATTTTGAGGAGCCGAGTTAAGTGTATCCGGGAAAGTAGCGGAACAATTGTACTGAGGAGTATCTGTAGTCTCAATCTGAGGCACGAGTGTAACGACAGCTTCGGCGGTTCCCTGACAATCGTCCACACCAATGAGAGTAACTGTAACGGTGTAGATGGTAGGCTCATCAACGCTTGAAACCTCGGGGTCAGCAATAACAGGACTATCGAGACCAGTTGCAGGCGACCATGAATAGGCGTAAACGCCATCCGGATTTTGAACTTCCGCCTGCAATTGTCCTAGCGAATCATTGCAAATTGGCACATCTGCCACAAACACATCGGGAGTCGCCTTCACTTCGACATTTACTTCGTCTGTGTACACGCATCCAAAATCGTTTACCACCTGATATTGCAGGGTATAGTCACCGGCAACAGCTGGTTGGAATACTGCCCAGTCACAATCAGGACCTATCAGCGTAAAGTTGCCGGGATTCAGCCAAGAACTACCTGCACAATCATTATCAACAACAGGAGTAAACTGCAGTAAATCCGGATAAAACTCCGGAGCGAACTGGATACCGAATTCGAATACGTAGCCATCATCGGCACCCACCACATCGCAAACCTCTAGAGTCCAAGTTCCATTTAACGGACAGCCAATCAAATCTTCAAATGAGCCCTCAGGAGCATACTCGCCCTCCGGAATCGGGCTAGCGCCTCCACCGTTGATGAAATCCATCCACGATTGACTTGCCTGATTTGTAAACGAATAAACAAAACCTGTTCCCGGCACTCCATTGTCTGCTTGATCCGGAATACCGAGGTTCGTTCCTGTGCCTGCTGATTCGGGGAAAATACTCATGACTTCGCCGTTAGGGCAAATAATATTAATGAGTATATCTCCTACGAAAGAGTGCTCCATGCTGAAATAGATACTACTAAAATCATTTACGTCATCGATTACGGCAGTGCCAAATTGATTGAACACGATTTCAGTCTCCAAGCATCCTTGATTATCCGGGATGTAAATACCATTGTCGAAAACAAGGCCGTCATTCTCAACCCAGGTGGTTGAAAATCCGTTTTGCACCTCGTTACCAAAACCCACCTCGGTAGAGTCAGCATAGGTATCGGCTCCGAGCAACACCGCATTTCCCAAGCAAATGATGGTTTCGCTCGCGGTAATATCGAAAACATAAGGAGTGGAAACTAAAACCACAACCTCCGGAATGTTCTCACTGGAGCACCCGTTGCTGTCCTCGATATACAATCTTATTCGGTAGCCTCCCGGCTCAGAAAACGTATGACTCACAATTGGCCAAGTGTCGGTATCTTCCGTGCCATCGCCAAAGTCCCAAGTGAAGTTGGCTAGTTCTGCACCTGGAGTCCAAAACGATTCTGAACCATCGAATGAAACAGCGTCACCCGGGCAAATTTTGATGGTGTCGGCCGGAGCATTGATGTCAGCAATTGGAAAATCGCAAGGCACCCCGCAAATGATACGCAAAGAAAAATCACCAACGTTATTGTCGGCATTGGAGGTGAACTGAACGGTAAGACAACCGGAAACATTCCCTGCGGATGGACTAATTGTCTCAAATAGTAAATCACCCTCGTCATATTCACCGATCAACGGAGCTGTATCATCAGGACCATCGAAGATCGAAAGAACATCACCCACCGCAACATCGAAACCTATGAAATACAGGTTTACCTGTGTTTCAGGCGCCTCCGGGCAAATGGTAGTTTGGTTGGATGCGCTTGGGCTATAAGGCGACAAGCCACCGTTAGCGTCGTGCATAATTGCATCACATCCGATGTATGTATCGCCGTTACCGATGTTGAAGACTTCTGACTGAGCCCATGCACCGAGAGCTGCCATCATTAAGATGACGAATGAAAGTAGTTGTTTCATATTACTTGGTCTGGTTTTTTGAGTTCTTGGTAACACGGCGCTGCCACTGCTTTTGCATCTGCTCTTCAGAACGAACTATGAGCAGGTACTGATTGCCGGTAGTCGTTTGAACCGGAAGATTTTCGCAACGAACCGTCTGTTGAGGCAGGTTAAAAAGCAAAGGGTTGAAATCAGCTACCATGGCATCTGTAAGAGCAACGGTATTTCCATTACGATCTGTTAAGGTGTACCAAGCGGCAGGTGTTTCGCCTTTGAACGATTCGAACCAGCATAGTTTTTCAGCCCGAAACTCTAGAGCGGCCATATCGTTTTGAGAGAGCGCACTTAGTTCCTGAGCGCTTCGAGCTTGCTGCACTTTAACAGCCGGTGAACTTTGAGCCGCTGCTATCAGATTGATTGCAGCCAAAGCACACATAAGGATAAATGATTTCATTGCTTAATTCCTTTTTGGTTTGGTTTACTAGACATTGACAAAAATAAGCGGCAAGGGGTTGTCCGCGTTAGCATTTTTTCTTTCGCACGATGTGAATAAATTGCGTCCCGTAAAAGATATCTGCACTATGCATCTAAAAATCGTAGATGACAACGCGTCTGCTAAACAATGGCTGGAGGTGCCTAAAACTATTTATACCGCAGACACGAATTACATACCTCATATAAAACAAGACATCGACGGCATTTTCAACCCTTCCAAAAACAAGCTTTTTTCGCAGGGCAATGCAACGCGATGGATTTTGCTGGATAGCACCGCAAAGCCGATTGGTCGCATCGCCGCTTTTTTTTCAAAGAAATATTCGGATGCACAAAATCAGAAAACCGGGGGCATCGGTTTCTTTGAATGCATTGAAGATGACAGAGCTGCAGCGCTATTGCTACAAACCGCGATAGACTGGTTGAAGGAACAACAGGTGGAAGCAGTGGATGGTCCAATAAACTTTGGCGAAAAAGAAGCATATTGGGGGCTGCTGATAGAAAACTTCACTGACATGGGTAGTTTTCGAATGAACTATAATCCTCCGTATTACAAGCGCTTCTTCGAGAATTTCGGCTTTCAGATCTATTACGAGCAGCTGTGTTACAAGCGCGATTTACATGTGCCGGCGCAGGAAGTGTTTGTTCGAAAATCGCA
>JBIKSC010000351.1:0-3781 GCA_044348775.1 Flavobacteriales bacterium
CTTGTAGTTGGTTGATGCTATGTCATCGTTACAGTAAAGTAATGTTCCGCCACAAGCAGAATAAATTGCAATTCGAGTATCGTTAAGCGTACCTCCGGTAAAATTGGTTGAAATTGTAGTTGGTCCACCATTATATACAAACTTGAACCAAACGTCCTTTATGCCGGTTCCTCCACAATTCGGATTGGCCCCTTCTTGACAAGTGCCTGCATTGGTAGTTGAGGTTGGCGCAGCATTGACTGTCAGCAAAACAGCCCCTGCACATAGATCATTTGCCGGACCGAACGTGCAGGTTCCGTTGTCTTGGTTTGCAAGAGCGTTATAGTTACAAGCCGTTGGATTGGTGCAGCCAAAAACCTGCCCAATAGGATAACAGAAGGTATGCGTTGTGCCAAATCCGTAGCTGGCTGTTGTCATCGTTACCAATGTGGTACCTGTAGCGTTGTCGGTGATGAAGTAATTACCGGCACCCTGTCCGCAACCACTTCCTGAAATACCATCACCATAAGAGTCGTTGATTGCGAACGTGTAGCATTCAGTTGCAAGACAAACCGGAATTGTGTACGTTGTCTCATTTCCATATCCTGCACCGCTGTGCACAACGTTATTCCCCGCATCCCTGATTTGCCAGCTAATTTCTCCGCCATAACAATCGGTCTCGAGGGTAATAGTCGCATTGTTGACCCCATTAACCAAGAAATAAGAAGATGACTGGCTATTATTCAAACTGTTCTCATCTGTCTGACCATTTACAGATGTAATTGTCGCTGTGAAGGTGAATGCTCCACTTCCATAATTTACCGTTGGGAGTGTGATGTTTTGGGAAGCTCCTGTTGCGAGTGAACCTGTCCAGTTATACGTCTGAGCGGTCTGTCCGGAAATTTCATACGTGATAGACATGCTCGTCAAAGTAGTTGTTCCGGCATTCAAAACTTGAATTTGGGGGGTAACGACAGAAGAACAACTAGAGCCAACCGGACTGATGATGCTACTCAACACGCCATCCAACGCAGGAAGCGTGTACAAGGGTGCCCTCCAGATACCACGACCGTAAGTGCTTGCTGTAATGGTGTTGGTGCCAAGTTGAACATCCAAATCCACTACTTCGGCATTGGGTAATGCACTCATGTATGGAACGAAATTGCCCAATACATCATCACGGAAGAATACACCGGCATCCATCCCAACGTAGATTCCGTTATTGGTTCCCGGTTGGAATGCGACTACGTTGGCAGGCAGGTTAGGAAGTGAACCTGAAATATTGGTCCAGCTTGTTCCTCCATTCGATGTGTAGTAAATCTTTTGTCCTGCTGTATAGTTAGAATAGGTAACCCACACTTTGTTGGGATCTGTATTGTGGATACAAAATGATGTAATGAAAGATCCTTGCATACCGGCAACTTGCGTAAAGTTCACCGCATTGTCTGTGCTCTTAAATAGACTGCCCCCCTTTGAAGCGTATACAATATTGGTGTTGGAAGGAGCCACTGCTAAGTAATTGCAGTCGCCTGTTCCACCAAAAGCAGCTGAAGCAGTAAACGTAGTACCTCCATCCAACGATTTAAACACCAACGACTTTCCTACATAGATGTGATTAGGATTCGGTCCCAATACATAGGGAGTTACCCAAGCACCGTCCTCGTCCTCATTAGCTCCGCCACTTCCGACAATGTTGGTAAAACTCGCACCTCCATTGGTACTCTTAAAAATAGATCCATAATACAGTGCACCATACATAATGCTTCCGTTCGATGCATTAATTTGACAATCCATACCATCGCCACCAATAGGGCGAGTATGCGTAGCACCGTTCTTCAAGTTGGTTCCGTTGTCTTGCCAACCTGAGATAACCACGTTGTTGTTGGTAGCTGCAACGCTCAAACGGTAGATTTGAGCAATCGGAAGGTTACTTGAAATATCGCTAAAGGAAGTTCCACCGTTTGAAGTCATGAAAACACCACCGTCGTTACCAATCAGTAAACGTGTTGAATTCGGAACAAAGTGAATAGCGTGAATATCGGCATGCACATAAGGTGCGCCGCCGCCACCATACCAGTGACCGATGAGCGAGAAATTGGTTCCGCCGTTGGTCGATCTCCATACGTTAACACCACCGATGACGATGGTATTCGCATTGGTTGGGTCAGCTGCTATGCGCAGGTCATACCATCCTTGTCCGCCGGTAGCGGCCGTTGCTGAAGTATCCCAGTTCAAATAGTTTGGATTGGTCCCTGTCATTTGAGTGAACGTAACCCCACCATCAATTGATTTCCATATTCCTAACAAACCGGAGTCATTGCCACTTGCAAGGACGTAAACCACATTTGCATCTGCCGCTGTTGTGGCGATAGACATACGCTGTGTGCTGGCAGACGCCGGCAGCCCGGTCGTTAACTGAGTCCAGGTAACACCACCATCAGTAGAGCGAAACAACTGATTGCTCGAGGCATACCAAGTAGTTGGGTCGCCAGGCTTCATTACAAGATCTTTAAAGTTGCCGGTCGCTACCTGAGTCCAGGAGGTTCCTCCATTGGTTGTGCGGTAAATTCCATTGCTTGTTGCACAAATAACTATTTGAGTGTTGTTCGGATTAATCAGAATTCGGCTTGAAGTGCGTACCAAAGTGACACCCCAACTCAGTCCGGTAGTGTTCCAAGTTAAACCACCATCGGTTGTTTTCAAAACACCTAATGCGTACGTATCACCTGCGTCACCATCGCCTGTAGCCAAGTACATAATATTCGTATTGGTAGGATCAATAGCAACATCGCTGCAACCGATAGAAGCCAAGAAGTCAGTACCGACCATCGACCATGACGTACCACTGTTAGTAGTTTTCCAGAGACCGCCTCCCGGAGCACAAGCAAAGAATGTTGTGGTGCTTCCGGGCAATTCGCGGACACCATTGATGCGACCTGCACCACCACCACCTGTTGGGATGGAAGTGTTTCCTATATAGTACCAATCTTGAGGAGTTGCAGCTGCTGCAACATTATTGAACATTTCAGGCTGCTCTTGCATGGCACGCCAAACAGCATCGGGAGCTGGGCGATTACCTTGCGCATCAACACGTGATTCCATAAACCACTCCCAACGTTTGAAGGCCTTGTAGCCGGATCCTCGGGTAACTTCACGACCTTCCCAGTAGTCTTTAAATTTCTGCTGTGTCTCGCGGAAATTTGCGCTAGGGTCAAGCATCATGTCTTGCCATGTGCGTTGTCCGGGATTGGGGAGTGTCGCTTGTGAAAAGCTAACAGTTGAGTTGAGGACAAGCGCAACGAGGGCTGTCCAAGTGAGAAGTAAAGTTGACTTCATCAAAGAATTTTGTTTGGTTTGAATTGCAGGTCATCAAATGACGGAAACAAAATCCTTAAACAAAAAGAAAAAAGAGAATGGAGAATGGAGAATGGAGAATGAAGAACTTCAAGTCACAGTTCTCCATTCTCCATTCCCCATTCTCCAATTCCTACTCGCCTACCACGACTTTCACCGCCGTCCCATCTTGGAGATTGCGGATGAAGTAGACCCCATTGCTCAGCCCTTGCACATCTTTGCTCATCGGCTGCTGGCCGCCGAGTGTAAACGATTCAAGCAGTTGTCCTATTCCGTTGAGTAATTCATAATTACCCGCGGTGCTTGCGCGTATGGTAAATTGACCCGTATTCGGATTAGGATAAACGTTCAAATCAGATGTGCGCGACTCTTCCGGTGCACCGCCCTCCTCTTCCATACAAGCCAGCAAGGTTATTGACTTGCTGAATGCTGCGCTTTGTCCGCAGGC
>JBIKSC010000260.1:0-3762 GCA_044348775.1 Flavobacteriales bacterium
AATTGATTCCCTCCATCATTTGGGAAACACTGCGCGATATACAAATGGTGCGGCTTGACCGCCATTTAGAGGCGCGTTTAACTGAAGTCATCGAAGCAGAAAAACCAGACTTCATCTATGAACGCAGCTGTTATGGCATGGGGGCCGGTATGCGCGCCGCAAAAAAACTGGGAATACGGTATGTGGTTGAGATGAACGCTCCTTACCCGGAAGAAAAAGTGCAAATGCAAGGCAAAAGTCTGATACAGTTTCTGGGCAATAGACACGAAAAGGCGCAGGTTACGAATGCGTTTCGAACCATTGTTGTTTCCAGCGCCATGAAAAACTATCTGATTCGCAAGACAGGCGTAAACCCTTCAAAAATCGTAGTTTTAGCCAATGCAGTCAACCCTTCGCACATCGAGTCAAATCCGGTTCTTGAAAAAGACATACGGAGTCGATTCGATCTGAAAAACACTCATATAGTTTTCGGATTCGTAGGGTCGATATTCCCTTATCACGGCGTCGATATAATGATTGAGTCTTTTTCAACCCTTGAGAAAGAAAATGACAACCTCCGTATGCTCATAGTTGGTGATGGCGAAATTCTGCCCGACTTGAAGAGACGAGTTTCGGAACTAAAACTTGGCAACAAAATTCACTTTACCGGAAACGTAGTGCACAACCAAGTATATGACTATCTGAAAATAATGGACATAACCATAATGGCTCGGAGCAATTGGTATGGGTCTCCCGTAAAAATTTTCGAATATGGTGCAATGAAAAAAGCCATCATTGCCCCTCGCGTTGTGCCGGTGCTCGATGTTATGCAACATGAAATTGATGGTCTCCTTATTGAGGCGAGCCAAGCAGAACTTACACAGAGCATGCGCTTTATGATTGATCATCCGGAGCAACGCAATAGCATGGCCATGACGTTTCATGAAAAGGTAATTCGCGAACACACCTGGAACCGAGTAGCTCAACAAATACTGGATGCATGTCAATGAAAATCCTAATTATAACAGACGGCATTACACCTTTCGTTATTGGCGGGATGCAGAAGCACAGCTACAACCTGGCTCTTCAATTAGCCGTGCAAGGTCATCGCATCACCCTTTTTCATTGTGTTACAGGTAAAAATAAATTACCGGAACGAGAGGAAATAAACAATCTCTTTGGTGCAGAAGCCATGAAAAATCTGGAGTCGATTTGTCTTCGATTTCCGGCGCCTTCGTGGTACCCCGGCCATTATTTGAAAGAATCATACATCTATTCACGCATGGTCTATAAACGCATTGAATCGCGTTTGGAAGAGTTCGACTTCATCTATGCTAAAGGATTTACAGCCTGGTATTTTCTGGAACAAAAAAAACGCGGAGTGAAAATGCCGCCGGTAGGTATAAAATTTCACGGATACGAAATGTTTCAGCCGCCGGTAGGCTTTCGCATGCGTCTCGAAAACAGCATGCTTTCAGGGCCGGTTAAATGGAACAACCTGCATGCAGATGTCGTTTTTTCTTATGGTGGAAAAATCACAGCGCTCATCGAGTCGCTTGGTGTAAGCCGCCATAAAATCATGGAAATCCCGACGGGTATTGATCCCGCATGGATTTCCGGTATGACGCCAGCAAGAACTTCCGGCAAACTAAATTTCTGTTTCGTGGGTCGTAATGAAAGAAGGAAAGGCATTGAAGAGCTTCATAAGGCCATAAGCATGCTGCCTGCTGATCAATTTCATTTTCATTTCATAGGACCGATTCCCGGCAACTCACAATTGAAACTTGCCCACGTCACATACTATGGCGCACTGCGCGAACCGAAACGAATTCAAGAAATACTGGATCAATGCCAAGTACTGGTCACACCTTCACATTCTGAGGGAATGCCTAATGTAATCATGGAAGGCATGGCCAGAGGTCTTGCCATTTTAGCGACACCTGTGGGAGCCATTGAGTCGGTTGTAGATCAGCGAAATGGTTGGTTAATTGAACCGGGAAACGTTGATACCTTAGCACGGTTGCTCTTGCAGGTTATTCAGTCGAAACCGGAAGAAATTCATGAAAAACAAAAAGCATCACTGGAACGTATTCGACTTTTTACGTGGGATAACATAGCTCGACAAACAGCAGAATCAATTGGGAAGTTCTGCCTTGGCCATTAAATTCGCGCTGACTATGACCAAAACCTACTTTCCGGGACTCAATGCACTGCGATTTTTCGCTGCTATGGCAGTTATGATTACGCACGTGGAGTTCACCAAGAAAGTAATGCTGCATGGCGACCGTTTTTGGCTGAAAATAGACACCTGGATTCAAGGAAATGCGCTTAGCTCCATTTTGAGGGAAGGCCCTCCACAGTCCATTCATTGGATTAGTCCATTTGTCACATTTGGTGGTTATATCGGAGTTATCTTCTTTTTTGTATTGAGCGGATTCCTTATAACCTACCTGCTGCTCGAGGAAAAAAGAGTAAGCAATACGGTCGAAGTCAAGAAGTTCTACATGCGCCGCATACTGCGTATTTGGCCGCTCTACTATTTTCTGTTGATACTCGGATTCTTCGTTTTGCACCATATACCGCTTTTCGAAGTCATATCTCAAGAGGATGAGTTCTTCAAACATTATTGGCTCAATCTTGTTTCCTACCTGTTCCTTCTTCCGAATTTAAGTTTCGCAGTTGTAATGGAAGCCGTTCCCAATCTCGGTCATTTGTGGAGTATCGGGGTGGAAGAACAGTTTTACTTGCTATGGCCCTTACTGCTCAAGTTCAGTAAAAAACCAATGCGCACACTTTGGACTTTTCTGATTGGCGTTCTGGCGTTTAAGATTGTATCGCTGATTGTAATCCGTGTTTTGTTTCCGGGGCCTCCACCCGATCCGGATCTCATGATCTTTTCTCCCGTAGAAACCTTTAAACGATTTGTTGGATCACTCAAGTTTGAAGCCATGGCAATTGGTGGTATTGGTGCAGGATGGGTGTTCTACGGGCGACAGCAAATTCTTCGCTTGCTCTATCACCAGTCATCCCAATGGCTGGCATTAGCCGCAATTCCCGCCATCGTTCTTCTCACGCCGGTGAAACTGTATTCTGCTCTTTATCTTTTATTCAGCATCCCGTTTTTGGTAATCATACTTAACGTAGCAACCAACCCCGCATGTGTTTATCGCCTTCAAGGGCCTGTCCTCAACTACCTCGGAAAAATATCGTATGGTATTTACATGTACCATCTCATCTGCATCGCGTTTGTTTTTCACTTGCTCGACTACTGGCTTCACTTTCCATTGCGACTAGAGGGATGGCATAGCGCACTTCTCTATGTTTTCTCCATTCCACTGACACTTGGGGTATCTGCGCTCAGCTATCATTTTCTGGAATATCCTTTTATCCGAAAGAAGCGTACCTTCACCACCGTAATCAGCGGCGACGACGCACGTGATTAATTATGTTCAGGAAATTCTCCATATTTCTCATTTTCGCTAGCTTGTACGCGTTCTCATACGTGTTTTTCAAGCAGCCTTTTGAGTTTTACCTGGCCTACCTCATCTTCTTTCTATACATGCCGTTCTTCTTTGCCAAATTTGGTATTCCGAAGTGGCCTGTGCTTGTATTCATGCCCTTGTTGTTTTCCGGAATCATTTATTGTTTGATTGGCGACAACAACTTCCAGCAGTTCCTCAAGATTTTCATAGGATTCTTCGCCTCGTGTCTTTTCTATCACTACGTGGTGCAGAGTTATGACTTCGATCTGAAGGAGCTGTTTCGACTATATCTCATTTCAGC
>JBIKSC010000123.1:0-7408 GCA_044348775.1 Flavobacteriales bacterium
ACCGGCATAAGCACCTTCACCTTGGACGGTGTAGAAGGTTTCCATGACAGGAAGTTGCGAGTTTGAATTCATGGTGCAAAGAAACGAGCGCCTACACCAAATAAAAAATCCACACGGGCTTCCGTAGTTGGCGGTTTCTCAATCCTATTCTTAGAAATCTCAACCCTTGCTCAAACTCCCTTTTAGGGCATCCGAACCTCGGGGTCCGAAACTTCCGCCAAGTGCCTGATTGCTTATAATCAGCCGACTTTTCATCGGGGGCACCGGCAATGAGCCATAATGCTGTTGTCCATATCAACCAAAATAGAGGGTCAACAGGTTTTCGATTTCCTAATTCAACGATTGAACCCTAGCCAACACTTCATCCCGCGTGGATTCTGAAACGATTTTCAACTGAAAAAGCGTTGCCTTTCACGCTGAA
The DNA here is from genome assembly GCA_044348775.1 of Flavobacteriales bacterium. GTDB lineage: Bacteria > Bacteroidota > Bacteroidia > Flavobacteriales_D > Sanyastnellaceae > JAIBBG01. The sequence goes on from JBIKSC010000123.1 coordinate 422, forward strand.
AAGCGACATGAAAGTATTAGTTCAAGCGGAGTTGTGCAATGACTTCAGGCAGCCAATTACTAACCTGCCATCCACAATCGATATGAACAATTGTTAATAGGAGTGAGCTACCAATTACTCCGCCTCTCCCTTGCCGCTCTCACCTACAAACCAATCATTCTTTGATTTGAATAGAACATTGAAGGTGGTGAGCGAACCATAGATGCGGGTGATGTACTGTTGCATTTCGACTTTATCAGAATCAGTAAGCTTCGGATGTGCGTTTATCTTTTGTTCAAGCACACGCAGACGGTCGCGCAACATCACAATCTTGTGAAAGAAATTATCGACGGGAACCTCTTTCGGCTTGAGTGAAGTATCCTTGGGTTGAATGAGCAAAGTACCGCCGTCCCACTTGTCAGCTAGCTCAACAATATCAGTCACTTCATAGTACATATCGAACACATTCTTCACAGCATCTACTACATCTTCGAGTTCAACGGTTGAAGTTATCGACTGCCCGGGTTCCAGCAATTGAAAGCCATCATAGGCTTTGCCCAATTCCTTTTCACCGTGCTCGCGGAAATAAATGCGGTACTTGTGTTCATCCATGCCGAATACAACGCCTTCGCCGTAGGTCGGGTGAGTAAGTTTAGAGCCAATTGTAAAATTCATATGATATTGTTTGCGTTATCCTTTTTGTAAGGACGCACTGCAGTGCGTCCAATCTTTTCAAATCCAGCATTGCTGTGCGTCCAACCTTTTTCGCTCACGCCTTGTTAACCGGCAGCGCATGCAAATCATAGTGTTCCGCTGACTGTATATGCACGTCCGCGAAATCGCCTACCCGGAGGTAACCTGAAGCAGTCGGGATAATCACCTCATTATCGACCTCTGGCGAATCGTATTGCGTGCGTCCAATGTAGCTATCGCCTTCAACACGGTCTATCAATACTTTCAAGTCACGGCCTACAAAACGCTGATTCAAGTCGTATGAAATATGCGATTGAGTCTCCATGATTGCATCAGCGCGCTTGCGTTTGGTTTTGGCCGGCACATCGTCCTTCATTCCATACGCGTGCGTATTCTCTTCGTGAGAGTAGGTGAAAATACCCAATCGATCGAAGCGTGTTTGTTCCACCCATTGCTGCATCTCTTCGAAATCAGCCTGCGTTTCGCCGGGGAATCCCGCAATAAGGGTTGTGCGAAGCGCAATATCAGGAACACGACTGCGTATTTCGGCAATAAGAGCATCGGTCTTTTCGCGTGTAATACCCCGGCGCATGGCCTGTAGCATTTTCGTAGTACCATGCTGCAAAGGCATATCGAGATACTTGCATACGTTGCTTCGCTCATTCATCACGTCGAGCACATCCATCGGAAACCCCGATGGAAAAGCGTACTGCAAGCGTATCCAGTCGATTCCTTCCACGTCACTCAGCCGACGAATCAAGTCGGCCAGGTTGCGCTGCTTGTATATATCCAATCCGTAATAAGTCAGGTCTTGCGCAATGAGAATAAGCTCCTTTGTGCCCGACGCTGCGAGCTTTTTGGCACTTTCCACGAGCTGTTCAGCAGGTGTGCTGACGTGCTTTCCGCGCATGAGGGGAATGGCGCAAAACGAACAAGGTCGGTCACAGCCTTCTGATATTTTGAAATAGGCGTAATGCGAAGGTGTGGTAAGCAGGCGCTCGCCAACTAGTTCGTGCTTGTAATCGGCCTTGAGCGTTTTCAGAAGTCGAGGTAGATCGCGTGTTCCGAAAAACGCATCAACCTCGGGGATATCCTTTTCCAGTTCCGGTTTGTAGCGTTCGGAAAGACAGCCGGTGACGTAAAGCTTGTGGAGATTTCCCTTTTCCTTCTCTTTGGCCCATGCCAATATGGTATTGATGCTTTCCTCTTTGGCATTATCGATGAAGCCACAGGTATTGACAATCACGATTTCCGCATCGCGTTCCTCCGATTCGTGTTCTACGGCAAAGGAGTTCGCCTTAAGCTGGGCCATCATTACCTCACTATCGAAGATGTTTTTGGCGCAACCGAGCGTCACTACGTTTACCTTATTTTTTTGAAGCGTTTTCGTTTTCATGAGCACTGCAAAGAAACAACGATTCACGCATTGAAATACGGCGATGCGGTAACCTTTCAACACCTTGGTCGTAGAAGCACATACTTAAACTGTGTGGCTTCGAGTTTCGAGGTCAATAAACTGAAAAAGATTACGCTTATGATTGACAATGCTTTGAGATATTACGGGAAGATTGACGAAGGAGGAATCGTTGACTTTGTTGATTTACTATCGGGTGTTCTTTACAAGAACCTGGGCCCACGCAAAGACATTCGAAAGATGTGCAGTTTTGCCATAGAGCTACTCGATAATGGCATGCGCTATAGCATCGACAACCGCGTATCGTTCACATGGACCATCGAGAGGGACCGACTGACCTTCGAGTTGGAAAATCAGGCGAGTGAAAGTGACGCTCTTCGTCTTCAGAATCATGCTCGTGAGCTTCATGGTATGGACGATGCAGGAAGAAGGCAAGCTTTTCAAGATCAAATAAACAGTGATCAGCTCGGTGCGAGAGGAGGAGCGGGCCTAGGTCTTCTCCAAATATTGCGTAAAGGCGCTCTCTCCATCGATATTCAGATTCATAGGCAAGCCGATCAAACGTTTGTATGCGTAAGTCGCATTCAGACGCCACTTCAAAAGACGGATAAGCCATGATTACGATCGTAAGCCCACCGACCAAAAGTAGCCCTTCCATCTTGTTTGATGAGGAAAGTAGAATTTTCAAGGTAGAGGGAATATCCACCATTGTCAACGCTATTGAATTCTATCATGGTGCCATCGGTTGGATTAACCAAAACGAATCTTCACTTAACGGAGAAGTTGAGTTCCACTTCCATCTTCCCTACTTCAATTCGGCAAGTATGAAAGGAATACTCATGCTTATGCAGCGTATCAAGCAGAGCGCTGATGCAGGTGACTCATGGACTATTCACTGGAATGTGGAAGACGACGACGAGTTTCTGCTCGTTGCGGCATTGTCGTTTGAGTAAACACTAGGTTTTCCGTTTAAAATAAAACGACTGTAGCGACTTAAGACTTCTGCTCCTCAGCAGACTTAAAGAGCGAATCGACGAACTCATGTCGATTGAATACTTGAAGATCACCTATTTTCTCGCCAACGCCAATGTATTTCACCGGAATGCTAAACTGATCGCTGATACCGATAACAACACCACCTTTAGCAGTTCCATCAATCTTCGTAATGGCTAATGCATTCACTTCCGTTGCGGCGGTAAACTGCTTGGCTTGTTCAAACGCATTCTGCCCGGTAGAACCATCGAGAACCAGCAATATCTCGTGAGGTGCATCAGGCGTTACCTTCTGCATTACACGTTTAATTTTCGATAACTCATTCATGAGTCCTACCTTGTTATGCAAACGACCGGCAGTATCAATGATTACTACGTCCATTTGCTGAGCCACTGCACTTTGCAGAGTGTCGAAAGCCACACTTGCCGGGTCAGCACCCATGCCCTGCGCCACAATAGGCACGCCGGCACGTTCGCTCCACACTTTCAATTGGTCGACAGCGGCAGCGCGAAACGTATCGGCCGCACCAAGCATTACCTTTTTGCCCTGGCTCTTTAACTGGTTGGCCAGCTTGCCAATAGTAGTCGTCTTACCAACACCATTTACTCCCACCACCATGATAACATAAGGCCCATTCATTTTTGGGATGAAAACCTCTTCGCCGTTTTCACCCTCATGTCCTCGGAGGAGTGTCGAAATTTCTTCCCTCAGAATGCCATTCAATTCCGAGGTGTTCATGAATTTGTCGCGCTTTACGCGGTCTTCAATACTGCGTATGATTTTAAGAGTTGTTTCTACGCCCACATCACTGCTGATGAGCATTTCTTCCAGGTTGTCGAGTACCTCATCATCGACCTGGCTTTTACCCACGATAATCTTAGCCAGTTTCGAGAAAAAACCGGTCCGGGTCTTCTCCAAACCTTGGTCGAGACTTTCCTTCTTTTCAGACGAGAACAGGCGTTTAAAAAAATTCATGGTAGCGGATTGGGGTAAAACAAAAAAGACTTTCCCCGGAAGAGAAAAGTCTTTCTATACGTTGATGAACGAGTGATTAGGCCTTGGTAAACCAAGTCTGCACATTGTCGTTGTGTACGATCTCTTCTTTGAATGTATAAGCACCTGATTTAGGCGACTTCACCATTTTGATAACCTTGGTGTGGTTCTTACCACTACCGGTTTGCAGGGTTGCAACTACCTTCTTTGCCATGGCTTATTCTTTATTTAATTTCTTTGTGTACGGTCATTTTCTTCAGGATCGGATTGTACTTTTTCTTCTCCAAACGATCCGGAGTGTTTTTGCGATTCTTGGTTGTGATATAACGGCTGGTGCCCGGCATGCCCGACTCTTTGTGCTCGGTGCACTCCATAATCACTTGAACTCGATTTCCTTTCTTTGCCATTGTCTTAAAAATCTTGAATGGGGCCGCGAATGTACAGCCTTTTTTCCTCTAACCAAGCAAAATTGTAATGTTTTTTTGACTTGCCCGTGTTTCCCGAGAAAAGCCAATGTAAAAACAGGGCTGTTTTTCAGTGATTTAGAAAAAAAAGAAGCCTGATATTCTCTCCATTCTCAGCGATTCCGACCAAACATAAAGATGTTGAAAATACGCCGAACTATTCAAAACAACGCCTCGTGCAATAAATAGCTTTGAAAGTTCGTCAAACTGCACACACCGCAGCCTAACCTCTTTTTAACTGAATCGCACCGTGGCCAGAAACACCAGTAAACATACAGAAGAAACCGAAATCGCTGAATCTACCTCGGACGCCAAGCGCAAAGGAAAATCGGTCGGCACCGGCAAATGGGCCCGCTTCATGAATTTTCTGAGCGACCCCCGAGTTCAGAAAATCTTCGGCATTTTCATGGTGTTGTTCAGCGTATTCACCCTGCTGGCATGCGTTTCCTTTTTGTTCAACGGCGCCCACGATCAGCGTTTGGTTCTGGAACAGTACGACGAACAGTTAAATCAAAACGAACCATACACGAACTGGATGGGGAAAATGGGTGCCCATGTTGCCTGGTTCTTCATGAACAAGTATTTCGGTTTAGGCGCTCTCTTCTTACCGCTCATTTTATTTGTATGGGGCTGGCGCATTTGGTGGGGCCGCGACGCACTACCATTTTGGAAAACCATCCGTCTTTCAGCCCTTGGGATGTTCTTCTTTCCGTTGGCAATTGGGTTTCTTTTTCATCACCGCGTGGAAGGCCTAGACCGTACTATTGAAATAAGCTGCAATCCCAATCTTGTAGGCGGTTTTGGTCACCTTGCAACCGTTTGGTGCGTATTTACAATCGGATGGTGGGGCACACTGATGCTTCTCCTATTCACCGTCGGGGCTTTTCTAATTTTCAATTTCAATCACCAAGTGGAGGCCGCTTGGGTGCGCTTCAGTGAATGGTGGGCCGACATGCTCAAGTCGAATCCAAAAGAAGAGGAAGAGGAAGAAGAGGAAGAGTCAAAGCCCATTCCGGCTGCAGCTCCTGCCGTGGTTCGCAATGAAGTAGCACCACCACCTGCAGTAACAACCATTGAAGTGAAAGCTCCCATTATCGAACCCGAAGCTCCCTGGGAGGAAAAGTCAGTGGTATTCGAAGATGAACCCGAAGAAGAGTTAGCAGAAGTGGAAGAGGATATCGAAGAAATAGCCGAATTACCCGAGGAAGAAGAGTTTGAGGAACCCGAAGCACCGTTGGCCGCAGAAAGTCTGGAACTCGAAACCGACCTTCCGGTGATGGAAAGAAGCGCATCAGGCGGATCAACGACTTTTCAGGTCGATGAAGATTTCTCCGTTGAACTGAATCAGTCTGAAGAGGAGCTGGACGAAGAAGAAATACATCGCAGCATTGAAGCACTGGGGCCTTTCGACCCGCGATTAGATCTTTCACGTTACACGTTTCCTCCGGTCGATTTATTGAAAGCACATGGCGGTCAAGGGCCTCAAATTGATAAGGAGGAGCTCGAGGAGAACAAAAACAAGATTGTCGAAACCCTCAATCATTACAAGATTGAAATCGCCAAAATCAAAGCGAGCATCGGTCCTACCGTAACGCTCTATGAAATTATACCGGCTCCGGGTGTGCGCATCAGCAAAATCAAAAACCTGGAAGACGACATCGCCCTGAGCCTAGCTGCACTTGGCATACGCATCATTGCGCCTATTCCGGGCAAAGGAACGATTGGTATTGAGGTACCGAATTCGAAGCCCGATGTAGTGAGTATGCGTTCGCTCATCAACTCCGAAAAGTTTCAGAATGCGGAAATGGAACTGCCGGTAGTATTGGGCAAAACCATTTCGAATGAAAATTTCGTAGCCGACCTAGCCAAGATGCCTCACCTCCTCATGGCCGGTGCCACGGGTCAAGGTAAGTCTGTTGGACTAAATGCCATCCTGGTGTCTCTGCTTTACAAAAAGCATCCGGCCGAAATCAAATTCGTGCTGGTCGACCCCAAGAAAGTCGAACTCACCCTTTTCAATAAAATCGAGCGCCACTTCCTGGCGAAACTTCCGAATGAGGCCGATGCGATTATTACTGATGTTCAGAAAGTAGTTCGGACACTTCAATCGTTGTGTATTGAAATGGACACGCGTTACGAGCTGCTGAAGACAGCCGGTTGTCGTAACATCAAAGAATACAATGGCAAATTTGTGGCTCGCCGTCTGAACCCGGAAAATGGACACCGCTTTTTGCCTTATATCGTTTTGGTAGTCGATGAGTTCGCCGACCTTATCATGACTGCCGGCCGTGAAGTGGAAACGCCAATTGCTCGTCTGGCACAGCTTGCCCGTGCTATCGGCATTCACCTGATCATTGCTACTCAGCGCCCATCGGTGAATATCATCACCGGTACCATCAAGGCCAATTTCCCGGCGCGCATAGCCTTTCGGGTTACCTCAAAAATCGACTC
>JBIKSC010000165.1:0-5978 GCA_044348775.1 Flavobacteriales bacterium
CAAACTTCGAAGGACATTCTCGACAAGCTTTCAGCGAAAGCAAAGACTTTCAAAACCATTACAGCCGATTTCACTTACACGCTGAATAACCCCAAGACCTCTACCAATCAAACCCTCAACGGAAACGTGAAGGTAAAGGGCTCGAAGTACTATGTCTCGATGAGCAGTTACCAGATTTGGTGCGATGGAAAGACTGTTTGGAACTACAACAAAGACAATAACGAAGTAACCATCGATAACCTGGCAGACGTGAAAGACGGCGGTTTCGACCCATCTGAAATGTTTACCATCTGGGAAAAGAACTTCAAACATGAAATGAAAAACGCGGCGGCCACAATCGATGGTGTGAGCTGTTATCAGATTGCCCTGTATCCTAATGATGCAAAGAGCAAAGCATACCACACTGTAATATTAAACGTTGACAAGACTAAAATGGAAGTTACCAAGGTAGAAATCAAAACACGCGACAATGCGACCATGACCTACAAGCTGAAAAACTTCAAGACAAGCACAGAATTAGGTGACGGAGAATTCATTTTCAACAAAGGGAAATTCCCCGGTGTTGAAGAGGTAGACAACCGCATATAATCATATCTCATCCAATGAAAAGGGCCTCAGAGGCCCTTTTTTTCATTCTGCATTTTCCGATATAACCCAATCAACACCTTTCCTCAATTTTCCGAGGGTAAGCGCTTCGGGCGATTCCTGATTGGGCACATGATTATATAGCCATGATGCATGTTCCGGCAAACTCATCAAGATGGATTCTATGCGCCCACCGGTCTCAAGTCCGAAACGCGTACCGCGATCATAGACTAGGTTGAACTCTACATATCGACCTCTTCGCAATAGTTGCCAGCGTTTGTTCTCATCTGTGAAGGACTTTCCCTTGTTCGCCGAAACAATCGGCAAATAAGCCCTTAAAAAAGTGCGACCTACATCGGCTACGAAATGAAAAAGACTCTCCTTCGACATCGTCTCCGACGGACGCAGGTAATCGAAGAAAATTCCGCCAATGCCTCGAGTTTCATTCCGATGTGTTATGAAGAAATAGTCGTCAGCCCATTTCTTAAAGCGCGGATAAAACTCCGGGTTATATCGATCGCACACCTCCTTCATTTTAGAATGAAAGTATTGTGCCTGCTCATCATCCACATAGATGGGGGTCAAGTCGATGCCCCCACCGAACCAGCAATCGCCGGCATTGGTTTCGAAGTATCGAATATTCATGTGAATGATGGGCACCATGGGAGAATGAGGGTGAATGACAATGCTAACACCTGTCGCAAAAAAACGAGTGGCGTCGGCATTCACCTTGTCTTTCATGAAAACCGGAAGCTCTCCTTCCACTGCGCTGAAATTCACCCCGCCCTTCTCAATAACATCCCCAGCAACAATTACACGTGTTCTGCCTCCGCCACCATTGGCATGTGACCATGCATCTTCTGAAAAAGAAGCACGCCCATCTTCGAACTCAAGTCCGCGGCAAATCTCATCTTGTATGTTGCGAAACTCATCCGCAATAGCATTTTTATCAATCATGGGCTTGATTTAAGACGAGCAAGATTAATTCTACAAGTGAAGGCAAAGTGTCATGCAATTGAAATCAATTCGCGCGAAGCAGCTGATAGTTGTCAGTGCGAACTATATTGATGGCTGCGTTCTCGAAACCGCTTCCGGTCGATGTTCTGAAAAAATCGAAATCACTGGCAAGCGTAGTGGCTCGTACATCTTTAAAATGCTCAGTAAATGACGCCCCGTAGTTCATCAATGCAGTTCCAAAGAACAGCGTTACATCGTAGCCGTTGTAGGCGAAATCCGTTGGCTCGCTCTTGAACTTTTTACGATAGTTTTCCTGCCAACGGCGCACGGTATTATCCGCTTCATCCGGAAAACTTTGCTTTGGGAAACTCACGTGGAACTTGTTTCTCATTTCCGTTGTTATGGCATCCATGTCATCCCATGACTCAACACCGATTACTTGTACATCTGTGCGATTACCCAACGATTTGAAAACAGCGGCTATTACCTTTTTATCGTTTGTAGGTAATGCAACAAGGCATTTTCCTGAAGGAAGCATCGACGCAATTTTCAAATTATTCAAATCATCACAAACAACTACTTTCTTAAGGCTATCCTTATTCAACTTAAACCACTCTTCTTTAAATGCCTCAACCATTTTGCGGTCATCCAGTATTTTAGAGTCCACAAGAACAACATTCTCCTTCGAGAAGTTTTTGTGAGCATACCGGGTTATAGTCATCCACTGAGTGACCGATCCGGCGACGGCCTTGCTCAGAGCCGGCGCATTTAACAGAACCCGATTAGGCTGCTGGACCGGCACCACCATATGAGCACCGTTAGCAGCGCACCAGGCAGCTACTTCCGGCACAACATCCTTGAAAAGAGGGCCAATTACTAAATCGACTCCATTCATTTCCTTCTTTTTAAGTATGGCATGAATGGCGGTTTTATTATCCAGAACATCGATGAATCGTATTCGGGCCTTCAGTCCTGCTTTCTCCAGGGAATCTGCAGCTGCCATGACACCCCTATACATAGAAACAGCAGCTTCACGCAGGCGGATGTCGCGGCCAACAAGGGTATCTTTTGAAGTCGTGTAGAACGGAAGCATAACCACGATATCAAACACATTGTTCTCTTGTGGCATTGGAGTTACTTGTTCGCCGGAATTTTCAGGCTTGCTATCAGGGACGACAATGGAGTCACCCGGAATTAAACCTGCGGGCATACCATTATTTAGAGCCTTTAACTCTTCGACAGAAATGCCATAGGCGCGGGAAATACCATAATACGTATCGCCGGACTTCACTACATAAGCTCCCTTACTGGCGGGGATGGGAGCAACTGAAGCAATGCGCAACTTTTGGCCAACCCGCAATCCTTGATCTGCTCCAGGGTTATCGGCCACAATCTGCTCCATAGTGAGGTTATACCTTTTCGAAATCGAATACAAGGTTTGTCCGGACTCAACTGTATGCTCCGTGAATGCGCCCGGCACTGCGTTTGGTTGAGACCAACCTAATACGCCGAAGAATAGACACACGATAATCAAAGTAAGTTTCATGGAGCTCTGAACAGCAAAGTTTGGGCAAATATCGGAAAGCCTTCAAAGAAAATCATTCCCATTCGATAGTTGCCGGTGGTTTCGAGCTAATGTCGTACACTACCCTGTTTACACCTTTCACTTTATTGATGATATCATTGGAGACCTTCGCCATAAAATCATGCGGCAAGCGCGACCAGTCGGCAGTCATTCCATCGGTGCTCGTCACTGCGCGCAAGGCAACGGTGCGTTCATACGTGCGCTCGTCACCCATTACACCCACGCTATATACGGGTAGGAGTATTGCTCCCGCTTGCCACACATCATTGTACAATCCGTGATCTTTCAACGACTGTATCCAGATGTGATCCGCATCCTGTAGCAATTGGACTTTCTCACGAGTGATATCGCCCAATATCCGAATACCCAAGCCAGGCCCGGGAAAAGGATGACGCTCGAGAATGACTGATGGTATTTCCAAAGCTCGTCCCACTCTGCGCACCTCATCCTTGAACAGCAATCGCAAAGGCTCCACCACTTGCAGCTTCATATAATCGGGCAGTCCGCCGACATTGTGATGACTCTTAATAGTTTGAGACGGTCCTCCGCTATGAGAAACAGACTCTATCACATCCGGGTAAATAGTACCTTGGCCTAACCAACGTGCAGATGCATGTTTTTTGGATTCCTCGTCGAAGACCTCAATAAAAGCTTTACCAATCGCTTTGCGTTTCAACTCCGGATCCGTTACACCGTCCAGCGCCGCATAAAATCTGGCTGATGCATCAACACCTATGACATTCAATCCAAGGTGCTTGTAACTCTCCAAAACCTCGTGAAATTCATTTTTTCGCAACAAGCCGTTATCTACAAAAATGCAATGCAGATTATTTCCGATAGCCCGTTGAATGAGCACAGCTGCCACAGTAGAGTCAACACCTCCGCTGAGTCCCATTATTACAACGTCGTCACCAATCTTCGTTTTCAAATCTGCCACTGTCTCATCTACGAATGAAAGTGGCGTCCAATCTTGTGAGCAACCACACACATCGACAACGAAGTTTCGCAGCAATTGTGTGCCGTCGAGGCTGTGATACACTTCCGGGTGAAATTGCACTCCGAAAGCCTGCAGGTCAGACCGTTCATATCCCGCAACCTTTACATCGCCGGTTGAACAAATGATGCTCGAATTCGGGCCTGCATCAAGGATAGTATCACCGTGCGACATCCATACCTGAGAGTCGGAAGGGATGTTCTTCAGGAGCACCGAATGTTCACTGCGCGACACGAGATGAGCTCGCCCGTATTCCCGGTGAGTTGACCGAACCACTTCTCCCCCATTCTGTTTTGCCAACAACTGAGCTCCGTAGCAAACGCCCAACACCGGGTAACGCCCCAAAATAGGCGATAAATCCGGCATAGGTGCGCCTTCCTGGTGAACAGAAAAGGGACTACCTGAAAGTATTACACCCTGGATCGAATCATTGAGCTCGGGTAATTTATTCCACGGATGAATTTCGCAATAGATATTCAACTCGCGCACTCTTCTCGCTATAAGTTGAGTAACCTGAGAACCGAAATCAAGAATAAGGATGGTTTGATGCATAGCGCGAAATTACTGAAGCCAACTTGCTTGATATGACACTATGGAAAGGTTGTGAAGAAAATTAGCGACAAGGTTTGAAGCAAAAGGAAAAGCGACGCACTTTCGAGGCATGTTCGAAAATCTGCAAAACAAGCGCATCAAATTAGCCTCAAAAAGTCCGCGCCGTCAACAATTGCTTCAGGGGCTTGAACTCACCTTCGATGTTTGGTCCAAGGATGTAGATGAGACTTACCCTGAGCATTTGCAACGCGAAGAAATACCTCTGTATCTGGCATCCAAGAAGGCAGATGCATTTCGTTCCGAGCTTTCAGATGGTGACATTCTGATTACCGCAGATACCATCGTTTGGATCGAAGGCCAAGTGCTGAACAAACCGAACGACCGTGCGGAAGCTATTATCATGATTGGTCTTCTCAATGGAAATACCCACGATGTATTCACAGGAGTTTCAATCGTTTCGAGCGAGAAAACTGTTTTGCTCTGGGATAAAACACGGGTTCACTTTAGCCAACTAACATCAGCTGAAATCGAGCATTACGTAGACAATTACTCGCCCTATGATAAAGCCGGCTCATACGGAGCGCAGGATTGGATTGGGCTTGTAGGCATTGACCGACTCGAAGGCTCATACTTCAATGTGATGGGCCTGCCCGTCAACAAGGTATACCAGGCGCTGAAAACATTCTAATGAAATATGGCGCGTATGCCGACTGCACTGCGATACAAACGCTGAATCGAAGCAGTTCGATAATCGGTTCCTTCACCAATCAGGTTCATCCACCCATGTGAATAAAAGAGTTCAACCCGTGTTACCGTTTTATCGTTCGAAAATGGATAACCGACAAAGATGTCTGATTGGAAATTATACGTCTTCAATGCCGGTTGCAAATCATTAAGAGCCTTGATGGTTAGGACAGGACGCAGGCTCACACCCACTTCAGCCTTTGCCTTAGGTCTGGGGAATGCCTTCGTCCTAAACGATGATAATATGAATGACAAGGGCATTTCGACAGTAACCGGAAATACACGCTGATCGCGAGAGTAATCGATTTCGGTTTGATATGAAATAGTAGTTGGCATGAATACCGCCTCTACCGCGGGCCTGACAATGAGACGCTTTCCCGCGTAGAGATTGTAACAAAAACCGGCCAGAATACCCTGGCTATTTTTCAAATCAGGGACGCCCTCAAATTCTCCAATTGTATAGGCCGAAGCCTTCAGTTGGTTTAGGGAATATGCTGCACCGACATAGAGGCCCAGATCCTTCGATGCTCGCACAACAGAGGAATCTTTACTCACTTCTTG
>JBIKSC010000261.1:0-3752 GCA_044348775.1 Flavobacteriales bacterium
CCTACAAGGTTAGCGTCATCAATCGGGTATGCCAACGATGACTGGCCCGCTACTGCTTGAGTACTGTGGCGCGCAGAGTGTGTGCCTTCTATGGGCGAGGAAGTGTTAGCGCTCCATGCGCTTCCGTTCGTCTTCCAATCATTTAGATTTCCATCGTTAAAATTTTCATCAACGAGCGTCTCGTAACCTTTGTCGTCGTCGATAACGGTCAGATCAAGTGAGTCCGCGTCTGCGATGAACGCATTGGTTCCGCCGCTGACACCCTGCAATCGGAACAACAATTCCGCGATGTCATCGCACAGCGTGTTATTAAAAGGATCGATGTAGATATACTTCGTTCCACTTGTGCCGGCAGCCCAGGTCAAAGTCTGAGTTGCGTAGCTCGGCGCGTAGGCTGTTGATGGATTCGGACCACCTCCCACACGAGTGGCGTCGCCTGTTAAGGCTATTTGAACGCTGGTAGCGCTTGTGCTTGATGGATTGAAAATGTCCACACCGATTGCATAGTTGTTAGCTAACGTTGCGTCTTCGCTCACCGAACCACTAACCGCACCATTCAACTGCACATAGGTATCCGGGGGCAGGGCACGGAATCGGAAACTATCAAACTCGGCTGCAACTCGGCCTTCCGCCGTATTATCATGAATGGCCATGAAGCCGAAATAACCATTTGAGGCCGGAGAATAGGTGTTGTCCGTAACACTACCCTGGTTCACAGTCGAAGTCAACTCGGGGCAGCTATTAGGCGTTGGTGTCGCCTGTGAATTCACGCTATTGGTTGGCAGGGTTGACGTAAAAATGGTCCAAACACCCAATTGAGAGCGGACAATTTTAAACGACACACCGAAATCTGTCAATCCGGTCGGAATACCGTTGCTGGATGTAAAGACAGTGGTAGCTGTACCGTTGTCGATGCGCTGTAAGCGGATAAAGGAAGTTCCGGTTTGACCGAGCAGAATGCGATAACCATCGACAGTGCCGGATTCCAGGTTTGATTCATTTACATAGAGGTAAACAGCCTGTTGGTTATTGGCGTCAAGATCAGAGGGGGCGCCACCCACACCATCGCGGCCCACCCAGAAATACCATTCTTGCTGTTGATCCCACGTTGCGATTTGCGTGCTGACATATTGTGTTCCGGAACCGGAAGCAACGTTCAACTTCGCGGTATGTGTTCTATTGGCTTCGCTTCCGGTTAAGCCTGATGTAGTCGAGTTATTGGCAACTGTAAAGTTGGCTGCGTCACCGCCCCATGTCGGTGTTGTAAAATTCGAATCAGAGAAATAATCACTTACCTCGTATTCGAAATATGCGCGGAAGTTGGCTCCACCATTGCTTGAAAACTTCGTGTTTGTGCAACCGCCGGAGTCGTCACCCGTTGCTTCAAAGTAAACTTCAATCACATACATGCCCGAAGCTGTGAGGCCACTCAACAGGTTGAGGGTTGAAGAAGGTGCAACGCGCCACTTTTGATCACCTGTATTATTCACGTCCGGTCCGCAGGCACCTCCCGAACAATCCGTCCCGCCAAAATTGCAGCAGAATGACAATGAAAGCGAGCTGAAAGCAGGCGGAGTATCACATGTGCGGTACACACGATAACGCATTGTGGCGTTACAAACGTTCGACGTACCATTTTTAAAAGTCAGAACTTCCGCAAAGTTTACCTCGATGGTTCCTCCGGAAGAATAGCGCCCGAAATAGGTGTGCTGGAAATTCGGGGAAAGCCCATCGAGTTGGCAGTCGTAATAGCCGCCATTAACGCTCAACCCGGATTTGTAAATATCCCAGGCCGCATGGGCATTCATGGAAATAAGCGCCAGCGTAGCAGCCAGCAGCACTCTAAAAGTTTTCATGCGCATAAAAGTTTTGATCACGTACACAATTAAGTCTTCTGTTTTTTCAGGGGTGGCTAAGATAAAGCGAAAAGCTTGATACGACAACTAATAAGTGGCTTCTGCCAACTATTCATTGTTATTTTTGTCGTCGCTGATTATCCGACGCTTAAACTTCACGAAGGTGGCCGCTGTAAACCAAAAATTAATACTTGGGAAATTCTTGGTAAAGTTTGGCCCATTCGCTTGTCTGAACACTACTTGTTTCTACTTTTGTCCGCTTGCTTAATTCAAGAAACCGTATGAAAAAACTCCTACTCGGCGCTGCCATCGCGCTATCAGCTTCGAGCGTAAATGCTCAAAACAACTGCCTCGACATCTTCATTTCTGAATATGTGGAGGGATCTAACAACAACAAAGCAATAGAGCTATACAATCCAACCCCCAATGCAATTCTATTGGACGGCCTATATACCATGGGGCGTGAGCGTAACGGAAATGGCATTCCTATGTTGATGCCCATCACGGGAACGATTCAGCCATATGATGTGCGGGTTTTTGCGCTTGACAAACGTGATCCGAATGGCCTTGGAACAGAGTTTCCTTTGGCGGATGAACTCATCGCTCTCGCTGACACCTTTCTTAATCCCACTTATGTAGAAAGTAACTCCCCGTTTTATTTCAATGGTGACGATGCATTTTTTCTTGTAAAGAATGGTGACCAAATATTGGATATTATCGGTAAGAGCGGTGAAGATCCAGGCGGCGGATGGTGGGTGCCGAGCGACACTACTACCCGATGGTGGACAGAAAACAACACCCTGATTCGTAAGCCGTCTGTTTTGCACGGCGTTGATCAAAACCCACTTGTTTTTGACCCATCATTAGAATGGGATAGCTTACCTTCAGATACATTCACGGAATTAGGTGAGCACTTGTGCGATTGTGCCAACCTCAATCCAAACTCAGTTAACGATTTGTCAGCTGGTTCTTTCAGCATTTTCCCGAATCCAGTCCTTGAAGGTGCTTTTGCCGTAAAAGGCTCAACCTCCATGGAGTCTATGACCCTATTCTCTTCCGACGGTCGCATTATCGATCGACGCACTTTAATGGGGGTAACCTATGCGAATATCACCTTGCCAAAAGCTGAGGCAGGAGTATACTTCATTGAAGTTGTTTACATGGATGGTAGAAAGTCGATTCAAAAAATCGTAGCACGATAAGTGTAAACAAGATTCTATTTATTGAAAGGGGTTTTAAGCCCCTTTCTTTTGCTCATAACCTCGGCATACATGAAACACCTTCTCTTCTTGATCTTGCTGGTGAAAACTTCCGCTTTCACTTGGGCTCAAGCAACCATCAGCGGAAAAGTATTCGATGCAACTACAAATGAAGCATTGCCCGGCGCAGTCATAACTGCCTCAGAGGGAAATGGCGTTGCTACGGATCTCGATGGCACCTATTCAATCCGCCTCGAAAACGGTTCATACACTGTGCGCGCAAGCTATGTAGGAATGGATCCATTGGAAATAAAAGTAGTTGTTGCCGGCGAAAATCAAACCTTCGATTTCGCACTTCAATCAGTGGCCGCCATGAACGAAGTGAATGTAACCGCCGATATGGCCGTTGGTCGTCGAACACCGGTTGCCTTCAGCGACATCTCTTCAATCAAGATTAAAGAAGAACTCGCCTCACGCGATTTGCCTATGATTCTTAACACAACACCCGGCGTATACGCTACACAGTCGGGAGGGGGTGATGGTGATGCGCGTGTGAACATACGAGGGTTTAACCAACGCAACGTATCCGTCATGGTGGATGGCATCCCCATGAACGACATGGAAAATGGCTGGGTGTATTGGAGCAACTGGTTTGGGTTGGACAACGTGACTCAAAAGACGCAGGTTCAGCGCGGAC
>JBIKSC010000262.1:0-3741 GCA_044348775.1 Flavobacteriales bacterium
TATGCGAATGTGTTTTTGAGCGTAATCAAGTTGTTTCGGATTGAGTTCTTGTGCTTGAAGACCGCGGTAAACTTCTCCCTTAAACATGAGCATTGCCGGATGAGCATTTTGATGTGTAAAGGGGAGCTGCCATTGTTGAAATCGGGCGTGTGTTTCCGAAGCAAGTGCTGAACTCATTTCCATTAAATCGCCCAGCTTATCGGGCGATAATTTTTTCAGTTTTGCAACGAGTTCAGCGGCCTCATTTGCAAACGCAGCATCGGTGCATGAAATAGTAGGATAGTGTGTTTGGTCGTCAATCAGTTTTGCAGGTGAAAGAATTGCGATAAACGAGCTCATGCAGGTTAGTTGTATTTTTTATCGAGATAATCACCAAGCGCTTTTTGGAAAGCCGCAGCCATTAAATCGGCTTGGAGTTCATATCCTTTTTTACTGAGGTGAATACGGTCTGAAGCTGCGAGATTAGCGTTTTCCCAGCTATTGATTGATCCCAAACCTCCCATGATTTCAAACAAATCGAATACGGCACCGTCATACTTTTTAGCCAGTTTGTACATGACCTGCTGAACGGCAATTGCGTTCTTGTTAGGATATCTTTTTTGATAGTATGTATCGTTGTTGGTGACAAACAAGATGCATGCATTCGGGTTTGCGAAGCGGAAATGACCGATGAGCGAGTCGTATCGGGCTTCGTATTGCGCGGCATCAAAGTCTCCTGCAGGCACATTTGCGTCGTTGATCCCGATACCGAAAATGGCCAGGTCGGGATGCAGGGTTTGCAAGTGTTCGTCGAAGCGTTCACACTTCAAATAGCTTCGTGTGCTGGCGCCATTCACACCAATTGCGTTGTATGTTATGCCATTGGCCGACTCACCGAGGTAAACACCTTGAAGCGTGAAATAACCGGGAAGTGAATCGTCGTTCACGGTATAACCGAAGTTCAATACGCTCACTGCAGGCGTGAATGAGTACTCTGTGTATCCTCCAAGAGTGTCGGTGAAGAGTCCTAGAACCGACACATTGGTGTCTAGCACGAGTTGAACGTTCCTGCTGCAATCGTAATAGATTCGAACCTTGTCGAAAGAGTACAATGAGCTATCTGGGCGCGATGAGGAAATACTCACCGAGGCTTTTGCATCATTGCACGTGGCGTTGATACCGGATAGTCCCCACAAGCAATCCGATCCGCTTACACTGTTGCGGCAACCGGTCCAGTTGCCGGACCATTTGCATTTGATGGTTTTAGGGCTATTGGTCTTCGCCATTTCATAGGGGAATACAAAGCCGCGTTCCCCGGATGCGTTAGCTACAATCGATGCGAAGTTGGAGCGCAGGCGATCCGTAAGATATCCACCCTGCACATGAGATCCCCCAATATGCACAATGGATATTTTTCCATCACCTTCGAAGGCGAGTTTTTCAAATCGATCGAAGAGGTTATTCCAGCGCTCTTGCGGATTCTCAATATGAAGGACGTTCTTATCGTATCGAATGAAATGGTAATCAGACTCCACATGAATCGCAGGAAGTTTAGCGGAGGGCGCTGTGCCGTTCGAACGCAGCATCCAACCCGTGCAGATTGAAAGCACGGCAGCGATGAGTAGGAGAGTTCGAATGGGGTTCATATTCAAGTTCATTCCGTTTTCTACGGCCAAGAGTAGAAAAGGTTTTCGCTTTAGAAATTGGGCTTAAGCAAGTATTCCGAATAGAATTTATCGATTTCATCAACGGCTTCTTGCGCTGTGTCAACTAGGCAAAACAAGTACATGTCGTCCGGCGAAATATTCTTGGCCGACTCGAGCAGTGTTGACTTGATCCACTCGACCAATCCACCCCAGAATGATTTGCCAACGAGAATGATGGGGAAGCGACCAATTTTGTCGGTTTGAATAAGCGTAATCGCCTCGAAGAATTCATCCAGTGTTCCGAAGCCTCCGGGCATAACGATGAATCCTTGACTGTACTTAACGAACATGACTTTGCGTACAAAGAAGTAATCGAAATTGATGCTTTTGTCGTGGTCCACAAATTCATTTCCGTGTTGTTCGAAAGGGAGTACGATGTTCAGTCCAACGGATGTTCCTTCGCCTTCCTTAGCACCTTTGTTCGCTGCTTCCATAATACCCGGGCCGCCACCGGTTATTACGCCATATCCTTTCTGAGTGAGTTTGTAGGCTATGTCGCGAGCCGTCTGGTAATAGGGGTTGTCAGGTTTAGTTCGAGCCGAACCGAAGATGGAAACACATGGTCCAATTTGTCCCATGCGGTCGTAGCCTTCTACGAATTCGCCCATTATTTTAAAGATTGACCAGGAATCGTTTGATCGTATTTCGTTCCAACTGCGCTGTTTGAATTTGCGCGCTATTCTGCTGTCTTTTTCCATAGTGTCGTGTTTTGTTGGCTGCCTTTATTAGGAATGGAAGCCAACGTGCAAAATACGACGCTATTGTTCATTGAAAAGTGTATAATCGCTGTTCAATTAACAGATTTATCAAACGATAAATAGAAAGTTCCGAAAGGGATGAGGGATAACAAGAATGCCCGGATGACGACTTTGAATGAAAGTGCCTTCGTTAGCAGGCAGTAAAAAAGTATTGATATAAATCCAACGAAAAGAAAGCCATGCAGAGTTCCAATCAATCGCACAGCTTCGGGATAGTTCATGACGTATTTCAGCGGCATAGCAATGAAGAGCAGAAGGAGGTAGGAGATACCTTCCCAGAAGCCAATTCGATGTGCAAGCCGAAGAATCATTGCGTTTTTGTTGGAGCTCTTGTCCATTATTTTTTCTTATACGTCGTTTTGAACGTTTTTCCCTTGCGTCCGGGTTTACTTCCGGGAGCAGATTTTTTAGCGGGACTTTTTTTCTTCTTCTGTTCTGTCGCGGGTTTGAATTTCTTTTCATGAAATGCGCCTTTGAAATCAGGATTTTCCAGGCGTTTCTGACGGTCAATTTCGCGCATCTGCAATTGAAACTCGGGTTTGGGAGTTTCGAATTGTTCAGCGCCTTCGGGCATGGGAATACGTGTGATCGTTTGCTTGATGAGTTGCTGGATTTTGCGGATGTGATACGCTTCCGATTGATCCATAAAGCTGATGGCTACCCCTGTTTTGAATGCGCGCCCGGTGCGGCCTATTCGATGAACATAGTCTTCGTAATGGGTAGGGATATTGAAGTTGATCACGTGTGAAACTTCGAAAACGTCGATACCTCGTGCGCTTACATCCGTGCTGATGAGCAATCGTACATCGCCACTTTTGAAATCATCAATGGCATTCATGCGTGCGTTTTGTGCTTTGTTGGAGTGAAGCAATCGCATTTCACCAATGGGTTTGCGCTCGAAGTATTTGAAGATATTGGAAGCAAATTCCTTGGTGCTCACAAATACCATCACTCTGCGCATGCTTTCATCGCGAAGCAGAAACTCCAGCAGGGAAAGCTTCGTTCGGAAGTTGTCAGCTTCATATAACACTTGCTTTACGGTGGAAGCCGGTGTTGCCTGAGGGGTCACTTCAATGCGCGTAGGGAAGAGCAGGAAGTTGTCGGCCAGTCGCTCGACTTTTTCAGGGAAGGTGGCAGAGAAGAGCAGCTGTTGTTTTTTCTGAGGCATTTTCTCTTGCACCTCACGAAGCTGCGGCCAGAAGCCCATGTCCATCATACGGTCGCATTCGTCGAGTACGATGTGTTTTATTTTTTTGACTGGAATTTCACCTTTGGCATATAGCTCTAGAAAGCGACCG
>JBIKSC010000263.1:0-3721 GCA_044348775.1 Flavobacteriales bacterium
GGCATCAACGATGACGCCTCTGTGAAGCGATTGAACAAAGGGCCGGAGCGCCCCATTCACGATGAAATTGCCCGAGCAGGTGTAATTGCAGCACTGCGATGCGTTGATGCGGCCATCATCTTCACCGAAGACACTCCTGCAACGTTAATCGAATTCATAGAGCCCGACATTTTGGTAAAAGGCGGCGATTACGATGCGCAGGAAACAGACCCCACGTCGAAGCGATACATCGTTGGTTCATCCGAAACGAAAGGACGTGGAGGCATTGTTGTCTGTATCCCAATTGTAGCAGGATACTCCACCACAAACGCTGTAAATAAGATTAAGAAGTCGACCGATTAATTGCTGGTAAGCAACTCCATCTTCTTCTTGATGTCTTCTATTTCGCGCTCGGTTGCCTTGATTTTCTTCTCGATGTCTTTGCGCAACGCTTCTGCACCCTTACCGGTGAAAATGCCCATGTTGTTTTCGTATTGAGCAATCTGATGCTTGAGTTTGTCAATCTTCTCACGCATGAAATTGCGCTCACGTTTCATTTGAGCCTCTCCGTTGGCACTGGTCTTCAAGTTATCAAGCTTGCTGCGGAAGTTCGACATTTCACGCTGCTCTCTATCGGCATTGATTTGACCATACTTCACATCCAGCAACTGGTTGTAGCGATCCATCACTTCCTTCACTTTGTCCTTTGGGACGAAGCCAACCGAATGCCAGCGCTCACCAAATGCTTTCAAGGCCGCGAGATCAGCACCTTTATTGCCGGTAATTTCAAGTGCATCCAATTCTGTAAGCATATCCATTTTCAGAGCCAGATTCTGACTTTGCTCTTCGATAACTTTCGAATAGTTTTCCTTTTTCCGCGCGAAGAAATGATCGCAAGTAGAGCGGAATCGCTGCCACAGTTTTTGCTCCTCACGCGGATCAGCACCACCAACAGCCTTCCATTCTTCTTGAAGGCGCTTCAAATCGTCGGTAGCAGCCTTCCAGTCCTCACTGTTCTGTATGGATCGAGCTCGTTCGATGAGCGCTTCCTTTTTATCCTTGTTGACTTTATAGGCTGATCTTTTTTCTTCGAAAAGGGCATTTCGCTTGGTGAAAAACAAATCGCACAAACCGCGGAATTCCTGCCATACTTCTTCGTTTTCCTTCTTGCGCGCCCATCCAATCGTTCTCCACTCTTCTTGCAGCTTCAATACTTCATCGGTCCAACGATTACTGGTTGCCGCATTCGTTATCTCCATGGTTAGAATCTCGCTCATCTTCGCTACCAGCTCCTTCTTCTTCGCAAGATTCTCATCGCTATGCTTGTGTATTTCATCGTAGTGGGCTTGCACACGGTTTTGCGATTCACGCAAAATTCCGAAAAACGTATCGCCCAATTCCTTGAATGTTTCGCGTGGAGATGGACCGATGTTCATCCACTCACGTTGGAATTTCTTAATGAGAATTTCGAGGTCGTTGATGACCGTCACTTCCTCCAACTTCTTTGCTTCCTCAATCATCTCCTCCTTTTTACGAAGGTTGATTTTCAGATCATGGTCCTGAAGCGACTTATAAATATTGATGTTGTAGAAAAACTCATGATTAAATCGCTGCCACTTCTCTTGCAGGTCATGATACTTATCGCCGGGCACATCGCCAATGGTATCCCACTGTTCTTTCAACGCTTTGTGCGTTGAGAATGCTTTACCAATGTTTTGCTCGTCCTTGATCAGCGCATCCATTTCATTCAGGATGTTCTGCTTCACTTCAAGGTTTTTCTGGCGCTCTGCAGCGAGTTTCTTCCCGTGTTCTTCGACACGGTCTTCGTACACTTTCAGTACTTCCTGAAACTCACCTTCCAACTCGTGAGGGAGGTAGACAAATTCAACGTCTTCCGGATGTTCTTCAGCCTTAAAAGCTTCCATTTGAATTTGGCGTTCCTTGGCAGTTTCCGCTTTCCAATCGTTGCGGATTTCACGAACTCCATCACGGATAGAGGCAATCTCTTCCGTTTTGAGAAGTTCGCGCAGTTTAACAATCAATTCGTTTTTCATTACAACTTTAAATATTCTGTGGTCTTTATTAATGACCGCCTCGCAAAAGTAAGCAAAGCAGTACGTTCATAAAAGGGGTTAAAACGGATGCAATACAGAAAGGTTCGCTTTTTCAATACAATTTACACACAGCCCTTGTTGGCACTACCGTTTCGCGTTGATTCAGCTATGAGAGCCTCAAAAAAGCTTCCTCATTACCTTTGACCTAGCGCTTCGTGCGCCATTCATGAAGTATCCCGAAGAAATAGCATACACCAAACTGGTTGATTGGTGCAACAAGGCCGAGCGATGCAGGTTCGACCTGGTTAGGAAGCTGTCTTTATGGGGAGCTGAAAAGGCCTTCATCGATTCGTGTATTGAGCGACTTAGGAAAAGCAACTTGTTTGATGATGCCCGCTTCGCTTCTGCTTTTGCTCACGATAAATCGAACCTGCAACGATGGGGCGCTCAAAAAATCAAGATGCATTTGAAAGCGAGATCCATTGCCGACGAATCCATTCGAGAAGCTTTATCACTCTTGGAGAATGAAGTACAACAAGACAATATCCGAGAACTAGCCAAGCGAAAATGGGCGTCGATTAAAGGAAATACACCCTTCGAACGCAATTCAAAACTGATTCAATTCCTGTTGCGCAAAGGCTTTTCCTACGCTGAAATAAAGAAAGAGCTTTCTGCTATTGAAGAGTGGCCGGAGGATTTCAATCACCCGTAATTTCCTCATACGCACCGGCCATCGAGATATAATACACAGGTAATGCTGCCAGCAGTCCCACACAGCACAGCATAAAGCCGGCAGTGAGGAGTATCCATAGCAATAAGTTAAATAGAAAAAACTGAAAATACTTTTTGCTTACAAGTTTCCAACTCGCTGCAATGGCCTGAAATGCCGAGTATCCGCGATACACAATGAACATGGGGGCCAAGCAAAACAGTGTCATAACAGCTAATGCTACTAATGCGGCTAGCGCAGCTGCTTGTGCGATAGCAGGGGTGAACAACTGAAGAACAAACTCACCCATTTTCTCGGGAGCCATCGTTTGAATCTTTTCAAGCTCAGCGGCAAAGATTTGGAGGGGCTCATAATAAAACGGCAATACCAACAATGCGGCAGCAAGCGCCATGCTCAAGGTAACACTGATGCCTTGGGAAACCAGCGACGGCCAATTACCTCCACGAAAGCCACCGAAGAAGTTCGAAAATTCGCGGTAGTCATTGCGCGACTGCAAGCGCATGTAACACGCAAAACCTGCAACCAAAGGTGGCCCGAGCAACATTCCGGCTAAATCACCCACAAACGGCAGCGCACTTGCGGCCATGGAAAGTGCAATGTAGACAAGTGTAAAAGCCACATAGATTCCGAATTCATTGCTGAAATAAACTATGCCTTTGCGAATGAATGCAGTCCCGTTTACTTGGAATCCATCGGCTATGATTGCATCAATCGATCGTGGCTCATGATGCTCCGGTGTGCTCTTGAAAACGTCGTCCATAAATGAAATGGTATTGCTTTGTTGGTCTTGAGCGGTAAAGATAGCTACCTTCGCGGCCGCATTTATTCAAATTCAGTGATTAATCATTATGGCAATTACAAGCGATGCTATCGGTGAGCTGAAAGAGCGCGTGACCGCGCTTGGGAGGTACCTTTGACGTTGAAGTAAAACTACTTCAGATAAAGGAAGACGAAAAGC
>JBIKSC010000264.1:0-3717 GCA_044348775.1 Flavobacteriales bacterium
TAGTAGTTGCTGGAGCGCATCGTGTTCCGCAAGATAGACCTGTCGTCATGGTGGCTAACCATCAGAATGCATTGCTCGATCCGGTCGTGCTATGCATCTCAACAAACGCTCAACTTAACTGGCTTACCCGAGCAGACGTATTCAAGAATCCTCTTGTCAATCGTTTTTTACGGCGTATTAATATGTTGCCGGTGTTCCGAGAACGCGATCGTGTTGCTGATCTTCATGATCGTAACAATGAGATTTTCCGCATGTGTTACGAACGCATGAAGAACAATTCTATCATCGGTATTTTTCCGGAAGGAACACACAGAGGCAAGAAACAATTGGTGCCGCTTAAGAAGGGATTGGCGCGCTTGGTCATTGGCGCGCATGAAGCGGGAGTCCGTAACTTGTGCATTTTGCCGGTCGGCTTGGATTACGAAAGCTTTTATGAACCGCAGAAGAACTTACTTGTAAAATTTGGTGAGCCGATTGAAGTAGACGTGTTTCTTAAAAAGCAAGACGTTACGCATGCAAAGTTGCATTCAGAAATAACGGAAACCGTTCATGATGCGTTGCGAAAGCTCATGATACACATTGATAACGATGATGTGCATTCTGAAATCCTGGCGCTCAAGCCCCTGATGGATGCGAAATTGGATGGTGAGCCGCTCATGAAGAAATATGAGGTGTTTCATGCACTCGCTCAGGAGCTTGACGAAAAGACGGAGTACCATTCATTCTTGAATCATGAGGTAAATCGATATCGAACCGGAATGCACCAATTAAAGATTGAGGAGGAATTGTTATCGAAGAAGCCGAGTCTACTCAATGTGTTGTTATTCATCGCAGGCCTTCCTTTTGCTATTCTCACGGCCCTCGTTTTTTGGCCCATGCAGCTCTTTACCGAGCGTTTTGTGCATACCGTCATTAAGGATACCTTGTTTCGTAATTCAATTCGAATTTCATTTTGGACATTCATTACACCGATCTACCTGTGGGCCGTGTATGGTATTTTGCGCATTGCGGGACTTCCATCGGCTGAGGCTGTTTGGATATGGCTGTCGATTCCTGCCGGTCTCATTACCTTACCTTGGTGGCGCAATGCCAAGCACTTGGCACACGCGTGGCGTGTGCGAAAAATTCGGAATACCCGGGCGTTCATTGAATGCATGAAGCACCGTGAACAGGTAATACACTGGTTGAACAAAATTCCTTACTTGAAAAGTGATGTTTAAAAGAATAAATGGTCTTCAGCACATTGGTGTTGCTGTGAGTGATATGGATACGTCGTTGCGTTTTTATCGCAAGTTTTTTGGTTTGGACATTCCATTTTTCGATAGCGTTCAGCCCGCGCCGCTCATGGATGTGTACACGCGCAACACAACAATAACCAAGCGTGCCAGTATGGTCATGAACCTGCAGGGCGGCTGTGCCATTGAAGTCATTCGCCCTACTTCGTTTGAACCGGTTAAGGCTAAGAACGCAGTTCAGGTTGGCGACTTGGGTATATTTATCACACAGGTCAAGTGCAAGGATATTCGCGCTACACATCGCTTTTGCGAAGCGCAAGGTGCGAAGGGTTTAACTGCCATTCAAAAGGATCCGCTCGGTCGGGAAACTTTCTACATCCAAGATCCTGATGGAAACCTCTGGCAGTATTTGCAGGGTGATTCATGGTATACCAACAGCGGTCATCACAGTGGTGGAGTGTTGGGTTGCACCACGGGTGTATCGGACATGGAAAAAGCGTTGACGTTGTATACAACCCTTTTGGGTTTTGATGAAGTGGTGTACGATCGCACTGCTTCATTTGCGGATTGGGCTCAGTTGCCCTCCGGCAATCAAAGCTATCGTCGCGTATTGCTTACACAGAAGAATCAGCCGGGTGGTGGTTTCGCCAAGGTTACCGGCAAGACCTATATCGAGTTAGTTCAAGCCCTAGATCGCAAGCCCAACTTTATTTTCGAAGACCGTATCTGGGCCGACACCGGTTTTGCGCACATTGGTTTTGATGTGAAGGGCATGAAGGCGTTGGGAGAAGATTTAGCGAAGGAAGGCTATGGTTTTACGTGTGATAGTAACAACGCACTTAGTATGGGAAATACAAAAGTGCATTGCACCTATATTCATGACGATGATCGAACGCTCATTGAGATGATTGAAGTTTACAAGGTACCCATCATTGAAAAGTGGGGTGTGTTTTTGAATGTAGAAAAACGAGATCCATTAAAACCGCTGCCTGATTTTATGTTGAAAGCATTGCGCTTTTCCCGTATTAAAGATCGCGACTAACGAGCGGATTGCTTGCGCAGTATTTTCTCAAAAAGCGAAGGAACGAATCGACGTAGTTTGAGTCCCAGTAATTCTTTACCGCCAATCCCGAATTCTGTTTTTCCTGCCGCCACGCCTTTCAGGATTTCTTGAGCGCATTGTGCAGTGCTCATCCCCGAAGCTTGGTTATGATCCATTTCACCTGTCGATGTGCCTTTATCATTGAGAGCGTGCTTCGATATTTCACTTGCAATAAAGCCCGGTGTCAGCAGTGTGATTTGGATGTTGAATGGCTCTACTTCCATGCGCATAGAATCATAGTAGCCATGAAGTGCGTGTTTAGCTGCAGCATAAGCCGACCGAAGGTAAAACCCCCATTTGCCCATTAGGCTCGAGGTGATGATGATGTGACCTCCGCAGTGTTCTTTCATATGTAATGCCACTGCTCTGGAAATGGTGACGTTGCTGAAAAAGTCAATCTCCATCAAACGCCGCACTATCTCTATGTCCGTATCGAGCGCTTCAGCGCGTTGACTTATACCGCCGTTGTTGAACAACATGTCAATACGGGTATGTCGGCTCAAACATTCAGCAATGGCTTTATTTACCGATTCTTGGGATGAAAGGTCGATAGGCACAATATCGATTGCATCAGGATTTAAACAGCCTTTTTTGACTCGTTCCAGTTCCGAAGTGCGCCGAGCAGAAAGGATGAGGCGCGCGCCCTCCTTCGATAGCGCGTAAACCAACGCCTCTCCAATACCGGAACTAGCGCCGGTGATCCATATCGTCTTGCCGTTAAAGTAACTTTTCAATGCCTTAATTTTAACCGCGAATTACTGCAGCTAATATCGGTTGTGCAAGCTATTCTTTTTGCAGGGGTTAATAATCAATTAACCTTGTCGTAACCTGAATACACTTGCTTTGTTGCGCAGAAAGTTGCTGAAATACAACGCACATGAGCAAGCAAAAAATACTATTGGTTGATGATGAGCCGGATATTCTGGAGATGATTGGATTCAATCTGGAAAGAGAAGGGTTCGAAGTTTTCACCGCACCCAATGGTCGGAAGGCCCTCGAGTTGGCTCGCACTAATCTGCCTGATCTTATTTTACTTGATGTGATGATGCCGGAAATGGACGGCATGGAAACGTGTCGTGAATTGCGTGATGATGCTCGATTAAAGAACACCATTATCGCCTTCTTGACGGCACGTAATGAAGATTACAGCCAAATAGCCGGCTTCGATGCTGGCGCTGATGATTATATCTCAAAACCGATCAAACCTCGTGTTCTTATTTCGCGTGTGAAGGCCTTGCTTCGTCGCGGTGCACCTGCTCCCGTCGAACTACCAAAACGCGAACTCTCCGGTATTGTTATCGACAAGGAGCGTTATGTGGTTTACAAGGATGGTGTCGAGTTGTCGCTACCCAAAAAGGAGTTCGAATTACTGGCATTGTT
>JBIKSC010000048.1:0-13364 GCA_044348775.1 Flavobacteriales bacterium
ACATTAAACACCTTAAGGACTTGGCAACACTTAAAAAATCAGACGAGAGACACAACTTCTCCTCTACCAAAAGCTTTTACGAATATCCTGATTTTCTGGAAATTCAATTGGCTTCGTTCAAGGAATTTTTCCAATTGGAAACAAACCCTGAAAACCGAAGCAACGAAGGTCTCTATAAAGTATTCTCAGAGAACTTCCCCATCACCGATACACGCAACCAGTTCGTATTGGAATTCCTCGACTACTTCGTGGATCCTCCTCGATATACGATCGAAGAATGTATCGAACGCGGCCTGACCTACAGTGTGCCGCTGAAAGCCAAACTTAAGCTTTATTGCACAGACCCGGAACACGAGGACTTTGAAACCATCGTGCAGGACGTGTATTTGGGAACCATTCCCTACATGACACCGCAAGGTTCTTTCGTGATTAATGGTGCAGAGCGTGTAATCGTTTCTCAATTGCACCGTTCACCGGGCGTATTCTTCGGACAAAGCCGCCATGCTAATGGCACCAAACTATATAGCGCGCGTATCATTCCGTTCCGTGGTTCATGGATCGAATTTGCTACCGACATTAACAACGTGATGTATGCTTACATCGACCGTAAGAAAAAGCTTCCGGTGACCACGTTGTTGCGCGCAATCGGTTACGAAAGTGACCGACAAATTCTTGAAATCTTCAACCTAGCCGAAGAAGTAAAAGTTTCCAAGGCTGGTATTCAACGTGTACTGGGCCGTCGTCTAGCTGCGCGTGTTCTGAAAACATGGGTTGAAGACTTCGTAGATGAAGATACAGGAGAAGTGGTATCTATTGAACGTAATGAAGTTGTACTCGATCGTGAAGTAGTCCTCGAAAACGATCACATCGATATCATCGTTGAAAGCGGCACTAAGTCGATTATCCTGCACAAAGAAGAATCGAATTCAGCCGACTTCACACTCATTCACAATACACTTCAGAAGGATACTTCGAACTCTGAAAAGGAAGCGGTAGAATATATATACCGTCAGCTGCGTAATGCGGAACCACCGGATTTGGAAACAGCACGTGGTGTAATCGACAAACTCTTCTTCTCTGAGCAGCGTTATGACTTGGGTGAAGTAGGTCGTTTCCGTATCAACCGCAAATTGGGTAACACCAACTCTCAAAGCCGCACCCTCACCAAGGACGATATCATACAAATCATCAAGTATTTGATTGAGTTGGTGAATTCAAAGGCCGATGTCGATGACATCGACCACTTGTCGAACCGCCGTGTTCGTACCGTTGGTGAACAATTGTACAACCAGTTCGCTGTCGGTTTGGCTCGTATGGCTCGCACCATTCGTGAACGTATGAACGTGCGCGACAACGAGGTGTTCACTCCTATCGACTTGATTAACGCGAAGACTCTTTCTTCCGTTATCAACTCGTTCTTCGGAACAAACCAGCTTTCACAGTTCATGGACCAAACCAACCCGCTCGCCGAAGTGACGCACAAGCGTCGTATGTCGGCACTCGGACCCGGTGGTCTTTCACGTGAACGTGCCGGTTTCGAAGTTCGTGACGTACACTACACACACTACGGTCGCTTGTGCACCATTGAAACTCCCGAAGGTCCAAACATCGGTTTGATTTCTTCGCTATGTGTATACGCGAAAATCAACCGCCTCGGATTTATCGAAACTCCATACCGCAAAGTTGAAAACGGCAAAGCGGTTATGAATAACAGCGGCGTTACCTACCTCACTGCAGAAGATGAGGATACCATGGTAATCGCCCAGGCCAACGCAGAGCTCAGTGAAAAAGGTCAATTCTTGACTTCCACTGTGAAAGCTCGTCTCGAAGGTGACTTCCCGGTAACTGCTCCGGAAAGCCTCCACCTCATGGACGTTGCGCCCAACCAGATTGCATCTATCGCGGCATCGTTGATTCCATTCTTGGAGCACGATGACGCCAACCGTGCACTCATGGGATCAAACATGATGCGTCAGGCCGTTCCCCTCATGCGCCCTGAAGCGCCGATTGTGGGTACCGGTCTGGAAGGACGTGTAGCTGCTGACTCACGCGTTTTGCTTACAGCAGAAGGCGACGGTGTTATTGAATACGTAGATGCTACAGAAATCCGCGTTCGCTACAAGCGAAGCGATGAGGATGAATTGGTAAGCTTCAACTCGCCTTTGAAGTCATACAACATTCGCAAGTTCATGAAGACCAACCAAAGCACCACTGTTAACCTGCGTCCGCTCGTTACCAAAGGTGAACGTGTGACGGTAGGTCAAATCATGGTTGAAGGATATTCGACCAAAGGTGGCGAACTTGCTATCGGTCGTAACTTGAAAGTGGCCTTCATGCCATGGAAAGGTTACAACTTCGAAGATGCTATTGTTATAAGCGAACGCGTAGTTCGTGATGACATCTTCACTTCTATTCACGTGGATGAATACACCACCGAAGTTCGCGACACCAAGCGTGGCGTAGAAGAATTGACAGCTGATATTCCGAACGTAAGTGAAGAAGCTACAAGAGACCTGGACGAAAACGGTATCATTCGCGTTGGCGCCGAGGTAAAAGAAGGTGACATCCTTATTGGTAAGATTACACCAAAGGGAGAAACCGATCCAACTCCGGAAGAGAAGCTTCTTCGTGCGATCTTCGGAGATAAGGCTGGCGACGTGAAGGATGCTTCTTTGAAAGTTCCACCGAGCGCATCGGGTGTTGTAATTGACAAGAAATTGTTCTCTCGCACCATCAAAGACAAGAAGCCTATTAAGACAAATGAAAAGGCTGTTGTTGAGGCGTTGGACAAGGAACACGACAAAGAGGTTGCAGACCTGAAGAAAGTGTTAGTCGATAAGCTCGTAGCTATTCTCAAAGACCAGACTTGTCAAGGCGTTTACAACTACTTCAAAGAAGAACAAATTAAGAAAGGAACCAAATTCACGGCTAAGTCACTTGCTACAATTGACTACAGCGTTATTAACGCAGAAGGTTGGACCAAAGATGAGCCTACCAATACATTGGTAAAGCGTTGCATCCACAACTTCAACATGCGTTACAACGAGCTACTTGGTTCTTATAAGCGTCAGAAATTCCAACTTACCGTAGGTGATGAACTACCAACAGGTATTGTGAAATTGGCGAAAGTGTACATCGCACAGAAGCGCAAGTTGCGTGTGGGTGATAAGATGGCAGGTCGTCACGGTAATAAGGGTATTGTAGCCCGTATCGTTCGTGACGAGGACATGCCATTCCTGCAAGACGGAACTCCGGTAGACATCGTGTTGAACCCACTCGGGGTACCATCACGTATGAACTTGGGACAGATCTATGAAACAGTTCTTGGCTGGGCCGGATTGAATACAGGAAAGCGTTTTGCGACGCCTATCTTCGATGGAGCTTCACTAGACGATATTTTGAAAGAAATGAAAGATGCCGGTGTACCTGAATGGGGTGTAACATACCTCTACGACGGAGGAACCGGTGTTCGATTCGAACAGCAGGCCACGGTAGGTGTAATCTACATGATTAAACTAAGCCACATGGTCGACGACAAGATGCACGCTCGTTCAATCGGTCCATACTCGCTCATCACTCAGCAGCCACTCGGTGGTAAGGCTCAGTTTGGAGGTCAGCGTTTCGGGGAAATGGAGGTTTGGGCACTGGAAGCATTCGGTGCAGCCAACATCCTTCAGGAAATCCTTACGGTGAAATCCGACGACGTTATGGGTCGTGCGAAAACCTACGAGAGCATCGTGAAGGGCGAGAACATGCCAGTACCTGGCATACCGGAATCCTTCAACGTATTGCTGCATGAATTGCGCGGTTTGGGTCTCAACATTACGTTGAACCAGAACTGATAAATAAGCTGTGGGTCGGGAGCATAAAAACTCCCGTCCCTTCTACCCTTTCATAGAATTGTTTTATACCTGAAAAGAAATAAATCACAATGCTTCAAGCAAAAAAAATAGTTCGCCCAAACAGCGATTTCAGATCGATCACCATCAGCCTGGCCTCTCCCGAAGAAATTCTGGAGCGTTCACACGGTGAAGTATTGAAGCCGGAAACCATCAACTACCGCACTTATAAGCCGGAACGCGATGGACTTTTCTGCGAAAAAATATTCGGTCCGGTAAAGGACTACGAATGCCACTGCGGAAAATACAAGCGTATCCGTTATAAGGGAATCGTTTGTGACCGTTGCGGTGTTGAAGTAACGGAAAAGAAAGTGCGTCGCGAACGCACAGGGCACATCACACTGAGCGTGCCGGTAGCCCACATCTGGTATTTCCGTTCATTGCCAAATAAAATTGGTTATTTGCTGGGTCTTCCTACCAAGAAGCTCGATCAAATTATTTACTACGAACGTTACGTAGTAGTAAATGTGGGGCCAGCCACACGTCCGGATGGCAGTGGATTAGCCGAATTCGATTTCCTCACAGAAGAAGAATATCTCGACATAGTTGAAACTCTTCCTAAGGAAAACCAATATCTCGATGATAAGGACCCGAATAAATTCGTTGCGAAAATGGGTGCCGAGGCATTGTATGATTTGCTGGCAAAAGTGAAACTCGACGAACTTTCCTACGAGTTGCGCCACAAAGCCAACGTAGAGACCTCGCAACAACGTAAGAATGAAGCATTGAAGCGACTGCAGGTTGTAGAAGCGTTTCGTGATGCCAATACCCGCGTCGTAAACCGCCCTGAGTGGATGGTTACCCGCGTTGTACCGGTAATACCACCCGAATTGCGCCCATTGGTGCCATTGGATGGCGGACGTTTCGCTACATCCGATCTCAACGACTTATATCGCCGCGTTATCATCCGTAACAATCGTTTGAAGCGCCTGGTAGAAATCAAGGCGCCTGAAGTAATCTTGCGTAATGAGAAGCGTATGTTGCAGGAAGCTGTAGACAGCTTATTCGACAACTCACGTAAATCATCTGCGGTTAAAACGGAAAGCAATCGTCCATTGAAGTCTCTTTCAGATTCTCTGAAAGGTAAGCAAGGACGTTTCCGCCAAAACCTTCTTGGTAAGCGCGTTGACTACTCTGCTCGTTCGGTAATTGTCGTAGGTCCGGAATTGAAACTGCACGAGTGTGGTATTCCGAAGGACATGGCAGCTGAGCTCTTCAAGCCATTCATCATTCGCAAAATGATTGAGCGTGGCATCGTGAAGACTGTAAAGTCGGCTAAAAAAATTGTAGATAAGAAAGAGGCTGTGGTTTGGGATATCCTAGAAAACGTATTGAAAGGACACCCTATTCTTCTTAACCGTGCCCCTACCCTTCACCGTTTGGGTATACAGTCCTTCCAACCAAAACTGATTGAAGGAAAAGCGATACAGTTGCACCCACTTGTTTGTACGGCATTCAACGCCGACTTCGATGGTGACCAGATGGCGGTACACGTGCCGCTAGGTCCAGGTGCAATTCTCGAAGCGCAGTTGTTGATGCTTGCGTCACACAACATCCTCAACCCAGCCAACGGAGCGCCTATTACTGTACCATCACAAGACATGGTACTGGGTCTTTATTATATTACGAAGTCCCGTAAAGGCACACCGGAGCACCCTGCTCTCGGTGAGAATAAAACGTACTACTCGGAAGAAGAGGTAACGATTGCGTTCAACGAAGGTCAGCTCGACTTGCACGCCAACATCAAAGTACGTTGGACGGATATCGCGGGTAATCAAAGCATCATCGAGACCACAACAGGTCGCGTGATCTTCAACCGTGTTGTACCGCGCGAAGTTGGATTCATCAACCAATTGCTTACCAAGAAGGCGCTTCGCGACATCATTGGCGACATTTTGAAACACGTAGGAATTGCTCGCACAGCGCGATTCCTCGACGATATGAAAGACCTAGGTTACTACTGGGCATTCAAAGGTGGTTTGTCATTCAAACTCACCGACGTAGTAATTCCTGCTGAAAAGGATAAACTCGTAGCCGATGCTACTGCCAAAGTGCAGGAAGTATTCGATAGCTACAACATGGGTCTTATCACCAACAACGAACGTTACAACCAGGTAATTGATATCTGGACGAACACCAACTCGAAGTTGACGAACATTCTCATGGATCGTTTGAAAACGGACCAGGAAGGATTCAACAGCATCTACATGATGTTCGACTCCGGAGCGCGTGGTTCGAAAGAACAGATTCGTCAGCTTGCAGGTATGCGTGGTCTGATGGCTAAGCCACAGAAAAACGCTGCCATGGGTGGACAAGACATCATCGAAAACCCAATCTTGGCGAACTTCAAAGAAGGCTTGTCGATTTTGGAGTACTTCATCTCTACCCACGGTGCCCGTAAGGGTCTTGCGGATACGGCGTTGAAGACTGCTGATGCCGGTTACCTCACCCGTCGTTTGGTGGACGTTGCACAAGACGTTATCATTAACGAAGTTGACTGTATGACACTTCGCGGTATTGTAGCTTCAGCATTGAAGAAGGCCGAAGAAGTTGTTGAATCACTCGAAGACCGCATCATGGGTCGCACGAGCGTGCACGATGTTGTTCATCCGGAAACGCGTGAACTGATTGTGGAAGCAGGCGAAACCATCGACGAGTTTAAAGCCGAAGCAATTGCTGCAGCCGGTATCGAAGACGTTGAAATTCGCTCCGTTTTGACTTGCGAAAGCAAGCGTGGAGTATGTGCTAAGTGCTACGGTCGCGACTTGGCTACCGCTAAGTTGGTTCAGCAAGGTTTGGCTGTAGGTGTTATTGCCGCTCAGTCAATCGGAGAACCGGGTACACAGCTTACCCTTCGTACCTTCCACACGGGTGGTGCTGCAGGTGGTGGTGCTATCGATGCCGACATCCGCGCGAAATACGCAGGTACAGTTGAAATCGAAGAATTGCGCAGCGTAGAAAGCATGAACGATAATGGTGAAATGCGTACGATTGTGGTTTCACGTTCTTCAGAAATGAAGATTATCGATCCAAAGTCGGGAACCGTGCTCACCAATGCAAACATTCCATATGGTGCAATTCTTCATACGAAGCCAGGCACATCAGTGAAAAAGGGCGACCTTATTTGCGAATGGGATCCATACAACAGTGTAATCATCACAGAAGAAGATGGTACTATCCAGTTCGACGCTGTTGAAGAAGGCATCACCTTCAAGACAGAGCTCGACGAACAAACCGGCTTCTCTGAGAAAGTAATTATCGAAACCAAAGACAAGAAGAAGAACCCTGCCATCGAAATTGTGCGTAACAAAGAAGTGGTTAAGGTCTACTCTCTTCCTGTAGGAGCTCACTTGAACATCGACAACAAGGCTAAAGTTGGAAAAGGAACAATCCTCGTGAAAATTCCACGTATGTCGGGTAAAACAAGCGATATCACTGGTGGTCTTCCACGTGTTACCGAGTTGTTTGAAGCTCGTAATCCATCTAACCCAGCAGTTGTTGTGGAAATCGATGGTATCGTTGAATACGGTAAGATCAAGCGTGGTAACCGTGAAATCGCGGTGAAGGCACGTACCGGCGAAGAGAAGAAGTATCTCATTCCTCTCTCGAAGCACATTCTTGTTCAGGATGGTGACTTCGTTCGCGCAGGTATGCAGCTATCAGACGGTGCTATTTCACCGGGCGATATTCTCGATATTCAAGGTCCAACTGCGGTTCAGGAATATCTCGTAAATGAGATTCAGGAAGTATACCGCTTGCAGGGTGTGAAAATCAATGATAAGCACTTTGAGGTTATCGTGCGTCAAATGATGCGTAAGGTTGAAATAACCGATGCGGGTGATACTCGATTCCTCGAAAGCACCAACGTTGATAAAGCAGAATTCTTGGAAGAGAATGAATTGCTGTTCGACAAGATGGTAGTAGTGGATAACGGAGAAAGTGAGAAGTTCCAGGTAGGGCAGATTATCAGTGTTCGCAGTCTGCGCGATGAAAATTCGCAGCTCAAGCGCAAGGATAAGGGCGAGATCGTTGCCCGCGAAGCCATCACGGCCACCGCTCGTCCAATGTTGCAGGGTATTACTCGCGCTTCTTTGCAGACCGATTCATGGATTTCAGCAGCATCGTTCCAAGAAACGACCAAGGTTCTCAATGAAGCAGCCGTTCAAGGAAAGACTGACTATCTCATTGGCCTGAAGGAAAACGTTATCGTAGGTCACCCAATACCTGCAGGAGCAGGTGTGCGTAGATTCCAAAAAATGATTGTAGGTAACAGTGAAGATTATGTGAACTTAGTTGCAAAACGCGGTGGCGGTTCATCCGTTGAACGCGAGCAGCACGCATAATTATTCATCGACATAATTCTTGAAAAGCCCCGTTCTACGGGGCTTTTTTGTTTTACATAAACACGAACAAAGCTTCGCTCCGACAACGTTAAAAGTGTACTCTCTTTTACCAATACCAATTCTCTATACTCGTCGAAAAATCTATTCATTTCCCGAATTCTAACTAAAGAGAACAAACGCAAAAAACATACACAATCACAAATATATTTGCCCACGTATCCAATTAAATGAATGACCAAAGGACTTTTCATGTTTTGGGTTATAATAAAAAGTAAATATTCCATCGTAGCGAATCAGCAATAATGCAGATGCATAATCAAAACAAAATTCTTCGTGTGTTTCAATTGATTAATCTGCTTAAGACCGAGCCGGCCAAGTCAATGCGCCATATCTCAGAGGTCCTAAACAGCACGGAACGTACATTGTATCGTTATTTTAATCTGTTGGAAGAACTTGGGTTTCAAATTCATCGGGATGAATTGAATCGTCTTTATATTCGAACTGACCACATCGGCAATGAAGTAGCTTTCTCTCGCGATGAGATTATTTTTCTCAAGAAGCTTTTGCAATCTGCAGGTAAGAACGTTAAAATCAAAGACTCCATTTTAAGTAAGCTGCTTGTGCACTCCGATATTCAAATTGGTACACGACTAGCACTCAATGCTCATCTTGGAAAAATTGTGGATACCATCAGTCAGGGCATTGAAACCAAGCGACAGGTTGTTCTTCGCAAATATCATAGCTTCCACTCCAACTCTATTTCAGATCGCGCAGTAGAACCCATTGCATTCACAGAGAATTATCAAAGCTTAATCGGATACGAGATAGCATCGAAACAAAACAAAATATACAATATTGATCGTATAACCTCCGTGGAGGTTACAAGACATCCATTCAGAAATGGCAAGCAGCATCGAGTGGAAGAACTAGATTCCTTCGGTTTTGCGCGTAAGGACGATGAATATCTCATTGAGCTGCATCTTTCCATGCGAGCGGCATTGCTATTGAAGGAAGAGTACCCTATGACGGTAGAGCACATTCGCCTGCTGGAATCACAGGGCTTCTATTCATTTAAGGCAAAAGTATTTGATGTCAGACCTGTAGCCCGTTTTATTCTAGGGCTTTCCCAGGAAATAAATATCGTACAAGGTAAAGAGCTGATCGATTTTCTAGATTATCAGCTTAAACACGTGTTTACCAAAAAAACATTGGAAACACGCCCCACAAAGCCTGCTGTGCGAATTGCGAAAAAGCTTACTGTGCCCAGAAATAAATAATCACTATTGCCAATGCAAAACAAATAAGAGCGAATGTTACAGGTCCGCCAATTTCGTTTTGCTCAGCTTCCATATGACCGTGATGATCGTGATTATCGTGTGAGTGTCCCATGACTTAGAATTATTTAATGACGACAAAAATAGTCCGTACGTTCAAAATTCACAACCTACTTCAACTTAAAAACAATCGTATTATCAACGAACGATAGTCAGTTTAGTCTTGCTTCACCCATTTGGCTGTGTAGCGTCCTTGCTGTGTTTCGATGACAACTTGATAAGCACCAGTTACTACATTCGGGTTCCAACTCATGCGAGTCGCATTATTGCCCCGAATACTATCTGTTAATCGCCCCTGCATATCATACAACATTACCTCAATAATCTGAGCAGACGAGGCAGACTCTACGTTCATAATACCATTGCTAGGGATGGGATAGCAGCGCATATCACTATATTCAATTGAACGAACCGAATTAGAACAATCCTCCACTGAAAAAATCAAATCATCTGCATATACACAGCCATCAGGAGTCGTAGCCGTTAGAATGACAGCATGCTGACCGACTCCCCAATCGGAGGCAATAATGTTGAAGAATTGATTGAGCGATTGATCTTGCCAATTGTAGAGCATGCCCGCCGGCCCAATGACCAGATATTGCTCATCGAGGCATAGAGTTGTATCATTACCCAAGTTGAAGCTAAAAGAGTTTTCAGGTTCAAGGATAACGTAGCTGGAATTCTCACAACCGTTATCGTCGGTGATTACGACTTGGTAGTTACCAGAGGGTAAATTGAACACATCTTCGGTTTCCGCAGTGAAACCATTGGGACCAATCCATTCAAAATTATAGGGTGCAGTAGCACCATTTACCGTTAATTGTATAACACCATCTACGGTAACTTCACACGTTGGACCTTCTTCTCCAACAACCACTGTCCATAAATCGGGCTGTGTAACAGTGTATGACTGCTGAAAGGAGTTTCCACAGGCATCTACAACATTTAATGTGTATTCTCCCGGACCAATTTCATAGATGTTTTGTTCATTGCTTGTAAAGCCTCCAGGTCCATTCCAAGAGCATTCGAAGTTTGAACCGCTTCCGGTGAGGTA
This sequence comes from Flavobacteriales bacterium, assembly GCA_044348775.1. Taxonomy (GTDB): domain Bacteria; phylum Bacteroidota; class Bacteroidia; order Flavobacteriales_D; family Sanyastnellaceae; genus JAIBBG01. Next base: position 10,631 of record JBIKSC010000048.1, read on the forward strand.
AGGCAAGATAGAAGATTGAGGGATCTCGCCTTTCGAAATTGGGCATCGAATGTTATTGAAAACTGCCTGAAGCTCGTTTACGACATCTACGGTTCTCAACGAAATGATTGCTGCACCTGTAGCCCCTTCCCAGCCATCAACCTGCACATAATAGGTCTCTCCCGCCTGTAAACATGAAGCATATAACAAAGAAGAATAGCCATCTGAAACAGTGCATCCGCCCGCCATATCATCATTAGCAGCAACCAACTCAAATGAACTCCAGCCCAAACAATCCGAAGCCTTATAGAGAGCGATTTGCGTATCGAACCCAGCGCCTTCGTTGCAACTGGTAATCTCATAGGTAACATCGGCCTCAGCTACAAAGTAGGCCCAAGCCGTATTGGTGATATTACCTTCACACCAAGCCCCCGGTAATCCACAATTACCACCAGCCGGATGAGGCTCTGCAGTTTGTGCAACACATGCAACGTTTTCAAGAAGGACTCCCGCGGCGTTTGGCAACAACTCCAGCGCACCGCATGGTGAATCATAAGCAGGCAATCCGGAATTAGCTACCTCAAACGTCCAAGTATTTCCGTTTCCTCCCCCGAAATAGGCGTGAGCAAAAGATCCGTTCTCATACAATTCGAAAATGGGTCCACCATCGCCGTATGAATCCACGAAAATCAGATCGAACGATTGTCCATTGGGTAGGCAAAACGAAGGAACTTCAAAAACGGCATTGTCAGGATAACCTCCATCGACTTCAGGAGCGGTGCCGGCGCATCCTACCAGCTCATTAGCACCAAAAAACAACGTACCATTACCACAGCCGTTGCCGGTTGGAACCAATTCCCAATAATTCTCTTCTCCCCATGGATCAACCGTTACCAGCATCGTAATCAGTGTAGAGTCAGAACCACACTGCGCATAAAGGAAAGCCGGAGTAAAAAGAAGGAAAAAAATAGCTGAAAGTCCAAGAACTCGCATGATGAAAAGATTTAGTTGGCGTCAAATGTAAACCATGAGCATTCGGAATCACATATGGCAAAGCGAAATGTATGCAACCAAAAAGCCCCGCTCGATAGCGGGGCTTCCTGGCTTAAACTGAAAAACTAAAAACTATCGTAATTGTCTTGAGTCATTGCGACTCAACTCAACTAACTCTAAATATGCTGGACATTTCTGGACAGCACGCGGCGAATTTAATACAGTTTTGTTGATAATTCACAATTTCTTTCGTAATAATGTCAAGAAAAAACGTAAGTAACACGTTTTCAATCCATTTGTTTTGGGAATAACTTTCCTGGATTCAAGATTTGGTGAGAATCCAACGTCATTTTAATGGCTTTCATCGTTTTCAACTCTGCGCCTTGGAAGGCGATTTCCATGTAATCCCGTTGGACAAGGCCGATACCGTGTTCGCCGCTTAGGGTTCCTCCCAACTTCACGCAAAGCCCGAATATTTCGCCAATAGCATGAGGCAAATCCTCATTCCATTGTTTATCCGTTAGCTCTCCACGAATGATGTTCACGTGTAAGTTGCCATCACCCGCATGCCCATAACAAACGGATTTGAAGCCATAGCGCTTCCCTATTTCTTTTACACCGCTTAGTAATACAGGCAGCTGGTATCTTGGAACAACCGTATCTTCTTCCTTGTAAACGCTATTCGACTTCACCGCCTCAGCCACCTTCCTCCTCAATTTCCATAGTTGATTCTTTTGCGCCTCATCATCGGCAAAAAGAATTTCACCGCATCCGAACGTTTGAACCACGGATGAAATAACCTCGCAATCGGACATAAGAGAATCCATATGGTTACCGTCCACTTCAATCAGCAAATGCGCTTGTATTTCTTCCTCCACCGGCACGTGCACATCGTCCACAAAGCGCAACACCCAATCAATTGCATCGCGCTCCATAAATTCAAGAGCACTCGGAGTGATACCCGCACGAAAAATGGCACTTACCGCTTCGCATGCTTTTGCAGCGTCGTAGAATGGCACCAGCATAAGCAGATTATTTTTAGGCAGTGGCACCAGTTTCAGAACCGCCTTGGTAATGATCCCCAACGTTCCTTCACTACCCACCATAAGCTGAGTAAGGTTGTAGCCTGTTGAGTTTTTTAAGGTATTGGCACCGGTATAGATGATGTCTCCATTTGCAAGCACAACTTCCAAGTTGAGCACGAAGTCTTTGGTTACACCGTATTTAACTGCTCTGGGCCCGCCGGCATTTTCAGCGAGATTTCCTCCAATAAAGCACGAGCCGCGGCTACTGGGGTCGGGCGGGTAGTAAAGTCCCTTTGCTGCAACAGTCTCTTGCAGCACTTGAGTTATTACCGCGGGCTCAACAACGACCTGCAAATTGAGTTCGTCAATTTCAACAATGCGGTTCATCTTCTCCATGCTCAGTCCTACTCCACCGTAGACGCTCAATGCACCGCCACTCAAGCCGGTTCGGCCTCCGATGGCAGTGACCGGAATTATGTGCTCGTTGCAATACTTCAAGATTGCGCTCACTTCGCTCACATTCAATGGCTTCAGCACAACTTCAGGCGGATGCACCAGGTCTTCGGTTTCATCGTGACCATACGCTTTTCGAGTTTCATCATCCGCAAAAACGCGGTTCGGCTCAAGCATGTGCTCAAACGCCTGTATGTCTTCGAGTGTTATTGACTTATACTTCATATGGCAGTTAGGCCGTCAATTTTTCAATAATCTCTTCAATCGTCAAAATAATTTGTTCT
>JBIKSC010000265.1:0-3713 GCA_044348775.1 Flavobacteriales bacterium
TGCCTGTGGCCGGCGCTGATGGTAAAGTGCTTTACGTTTGGCTCGATGCACCTATCGGATACATCACCAACACAAAAGTATGGGCCGATAAAAACGGCAAAAACTGGGAAGATTACTGGAAGAGCGAAGACTCGCGTCTGATCCATTTCATCGGCAAAGACAATATCGTATTTCACTGCATCATTTTCCCGATCATCTTAAAAGAGCACGGCGATTTCATTCTTCCACATAACGTACCCGCCAACGAATTCATGAATCTGGAAGGCGATAAAATTTCGACTTCTCGCAACTGGGCAGTTTGGCTGCATGAATACCTGGAAGACTTCAAAGGGCGTCAGGATGAGATGCGTTACGTGCTTTGTTCGATTATGCCGGAACAGAAAGACAGCGAGTTTACCTGGACCGACTTCCGTGACCGTGTCAACAATGAGCTGGCCGATATTCTTGGCAACTACGTAAATCGTGTGTTTGTACTGATGCACAAATATTATGAGGGTGTTGTGCCTGCGTTGGAGGGAACTGCTTCCGAGGCCGAATTGGCAGCAGCAACAGAAGCTCGCCGCGCATATGAAGCCGTGGGTAAGGCAATCGAACAATTCAAGTTCCGAGAAGCACTTGCTGAGGCGATGAACATTGCGCGCGCAGGTAACAAGCTGCTTACCGAAACCGAGCCGTGGAAGCTTATCAAGACAGACGCTGCAGCAACGGCCCGCATACTTCATGCATGCCTCAACATGGTAGCCGATGCCGCTGCAGCATTAAGCCCGTTTCTTCCATTTACCTCAGGTAAAATCGTACAAGCCTTGCAGATTGGGCCTCGTTCTTGGGATGAAGTAACTGTGAACGAACAAATCGCAACCGGACACACGATTGGTCAATTACCGATTTTATTCGAAAAAATAACGGACGATACAGTAGCTGCTCAAGTGGAAAAATTAGCTCAACGGCAGGCGGAGAACACGGCTACCGTGGAACCAATCAAAGACACTATTGATTTCGAAACGTTTCAAAAACTAGATCTCAGAGTGGTGAAAGTACTCGCTGCAGAAGCGGTTCCCAAGACCAAGAAACTCTTGAAATTAACTATAGATACGGGAGTGGACAAACGCACCGTCGTTTCAGGAATTGCAGAGCATTATACTCCGGAGGATGTTGTAGGGAAACACGTTCTTTTCCTTGCAAATCTGGCACCTCGAGCAATTAAAGGAGTAGAAAGCGCCGGTATGATTTTGATGGCAGAAAACCCGCATGGTCAACTTTCCATTCTAAGCACGGAACGCGAAGCAATTACAGGTTCAACCGTGAAATAGACTGTTACGTCTGCAGTGCTTTGTGAGAACTTGATAAGGGTGCTTGCGCCTTTTTCTGCTCGAAACAAATTTTGCTCAGCGCGCCAATAACCACCGAAAGATCTTCCATTTTCTTGCCTTCCGTCATGATGGTGATAGCATAGGCAGCCGAACCTCTGTAAACAATTGCTGTTTCATGCAATTGAACCAAGTCGCCGGTTGTAAATCGCTCACCAAACTTGTGCGCGACTCTGGTACCGGAAGTAATTCCCTGCAGAACGCCTTGCTTGAAGCTTGACTTCGTTAGTAAATCCAACGCGTATTCCGAGTAGAGCGAACTCAGAAATGAGGCGTTATACAGTACACGGAAAAATTTCGCCATGTCGGACGGAGCAATTCGGTAATACACATCCTCTGAATTCTGAAGCGGTATCGATAATTTCATAAAGAGATCATCATACAAGTCTTTGTTGTGCACCGTGAAGAGCAGGCTTGTAGCATCATTATCACTTTGCAAAATCATCCGTTCCAAGAGCTCCTGAACCGAATAAAAATCGCCCACTTGCATGGGGTTTTGGACAGGAACAAATACGGTGAATTTCGTTGGTGATTGAAACTGAATTTTACGCTCCAGCAATGACTTGTCGCGTTGTGCCTGCTTCAGAATAGTCATCATCAAAGGAACCTTCATCATACTACCCGGATAATACAGCTCCTCGCCATAGGCCGATGTCCAGTGAAGAGAATTTAACTCCTTGTAATAAACGGAAGCTCGCGCAATTTTTCCGGCAGCCTTCTGAACATCGATAAACGCAGTTAAATCTTGCTTGAGTGCCTGCAACGCATCACTCTCGCAACTCACATCTGCAAATAAAAAAGGCTTCGTTAACGATGGTGAGTTATCACGAACGATCGATACATCATCACATGGCAAGTCCGTATGTGTCATCGCCAACTCATTATTGGATTTGACCAACGACTCTGCGCTTTTTGAATCCATGGCAGGCTTCATAGCAAGCCAAGTTATAGTTGCGGCGGCCACCATACCCAGCAACATGAGGGCCATCCATTTTCCACTACTCATAATTTTCCTACAGGTTTGTCGCTATTTCCAGGTAGCGAGGGTTCCAAATTTATAACAACACCAACGTGTGTTTGGTTTAATTCTCGTTAAGCAATTAGCGCATTCTTGCATTGCTGAGCAATAAAGCAGTGCTAACCTATTGAAGAGTAGTGAACTTCAATCTGAATGCTACCTCCTTTAAAACAACATGACAAGGAGAAATCTTGGGTTATGCCTTTGTTAAACCCCTTCTCAAAAGATAGTTTGCTATCTGCACGGCGTTGGTCGCAGCCCCTTTGCGCAGGTTATCGCTCACAATCCAGCAATTGAGAGAATTGAGATTCGATTCATCCAAACGCAAGCGGCCTACAAACACCTGATCTGAGTTATGCGCATGAATGAGTGGCATAGGGTATTCGAAATTCGATGGCTCATCCATGAGTGTTAATCCGGGAAACTCGCTTAGTGCGCGACGGACTTCATTCATATCAGGTGTCTTTTCAAACTCAATGTTGACTGACTCACTGTGTCCTCCCATGACCGGAACTCGCACACAGGTTGCCGTGACGCGGATGGAATCGTCACCCATGATTTTCTTCGTTTCGTTCACCATCTTCATTTCCTCCTTCGTGTATCCGTTTTCCATGAACACATCAATCTGCGGAATGAGATTTAAGTCAATGGTATACCTATACGCCATTTCTCCTTCTACACCCGAACGTTCATTCATGAGTTGGTCGACAGCCTTCTTGCCGGTGCCTGTAACACTTTGATACGTGCTCACCACTACCCGCTTCACATTGTACAACCGGTGTAGCGGTTGAAGCACCATCACCATTTGGATTGTTGAGCAATTGGGGTTGGCAATGATTTTATCATCGACAGTTAGTGAATCTCCGTTGATTTCGGGAACGATTAATTTTTTGTCAGGGTCCATTCGCCACGCAGACGAATTATCGATGACGATTGTTCCTGCTTCCGCAAACTTGGGTGCCCACTCCAGACTTGCGCTGCCACCGGCACTGAAAAGCGCTATGGTTGGACGTGCTGCAATGGCATCGGTCATTGAAACAATCTTCCAGCTTCGACCCCTCCATTCAATTGTTTTGCCCACCGATTTTTCGGAAGCAACCGGAATGAGTTCGGTGACAGGAAAATTCTGCTCGTTTAATACCTCGAGCATCTTTGTGCCAACCAATCCGGTGGCTCCAACAACAGCAACTTTCATGTGAAAACAATTTGGCTTCGAAACTAAGGTTAAATCGCGCCTTATGCTATGTTTGAGGCATGAAAGCAATTGTATTTGCCGCCTTATTTTTCAGTGTAGTATTCAACACCGCATGGGCGCAGTGTGAAGATAA
>JBIKSC010000049.1:0-13333 GCA_044348775.1 Flavobacteriales bacterium
CGGGCCGATGTGTTTCGACTACGGCTTCGGACCGTTTCGTTGGGTGTGTTGCAGCGGCAAAGCAGAAGACCTGGAGCGTACTGATCGCATTGCAGAAGAAGTGCTCACTGAGATGATGCGCACAGCACCTAGCGAGATACAGCAGCAGATGGCCGACAACATCCAATGGATACGTGAAGCCGGCAAAAACAAGCTGGTGGTGGGCTCGCAAGCACGCATTTTGTATGCGGATGCTGAAGGACGCATGCGCATAGCGAAGGCATTCAACGACGCCATTGCGCGTGAAGAAATAGGAACGGTGGTGTTGGGTCGCGATCACCACGATGTATCGGGCACTGATTCACCGTACAGAGAAACGTCGAACATCTACGACGGCTCGCGCTTCACTGCCGACATGGCGGTTCACAACTTCGTAGGCGATGCATTTCGCGGAGCTACGTGGGTGAGTTTGCACAACGGAGGCGGAGTAGGCTGGGGCGAAGTCATCAACGGCGGCTTCGGTATGTTGCTCGACGGCAGCGCCGACAGTGAGCGTCGCCTTACGAGCATGCTGCACTGGGACGTGAACAACGGTATTGCGCGCCGCGCGTGGGCCCGCAACGACGAAGCAGTATTCGCGATTGAACGCGCGATGCAAGCAGAGCCGCGGTTGAAAGTCACGCTGCCAAATGAAGTAAGTGGCGATTTCGATTTGTAGCGGTCGTTTGGCGGGGGTGCGTATCCGAACTGCGTGCGGATAGACCTGAAGTCAAGCCCTTCGGGCTTAGTAGTCGCGCCCCGTTTAACTCCGAAGCCCGCAGGGCTTCACTTTCCATACCTCCGAGCGCAGCTCGGAGATAGAAGAAACGCGCTGGCCAGCTATCCCGCCCTCTTCTCCGAAGCCCGCAGGGCTTCACCTTCAATACCTCCGGGCGCAGCCCGGAGGGGGAGCCAATCGCAAACAATTTCTGGACGCCTCTTATTCTACAGGCAGCTTATAAACATACTTATACTTCACCTTCTGCAGCATCACGAACATCACGGGTACCATAATGAGCGTGAGGAAGAACGAGAAGACAACGCCATAGATAATCGCAACCGACATCGGTTTCCAGAAGGCTACGTTGTCGCCGCCGAGGTAGAAGTTGGCGTCGTACGTAGCAAACCAATTCACGAAGTCGATATTCAATCCGAATACGAGCGGCACAAGTCCGAGTATCGTTGTTATCGCGGTGAGCATCACGGGGCGCAAACGCGTTGCTCCCGATTCAATGGTGATGCGCTTCAACTCTGCCCAAGGCAACTGCGATTCGGCATCGATACCCAACTCTTGCTTGCGGCGGTCAATGAGCATGATGGTAAAGTCGATCAATACAATGGCATTGTTTACTACAACACCCGCAAGTGAGATGATACCCAGCATCGTCATCACAATCACGAAGTCTTGGCGGAAAACCACCAGGCCAAGGAACACACCAATGAACGAGAACAGTATGGAAAGCATCAACACAACTGGGGTGCTGATGGAGTTGAACTGACCAATCAACACAAGCACCACACCCACAAGCGCTATGATGAGCGCCATCAATAGGAACGACATTTCTTTCGCTTGTTCCTCTTGCTGACCGGTGAAAGCAACCGAGCTGCCGCCATTGGCTTCGAAACCGACCATTTCCTTTTTGATCTGATCAACTACTTCATTTGCATTGTACCCATCGAGTACGTTGGAGTAGATCGTCACTACACGATCCATGTCTTTGCGTTTCACTGCGCTGAACGTGTCGTTTTCCTTGTAGGATGCAATAGCACTCACAGGCACTTGCACGATTCGACCCGTGGTCATATCGCGATACGTGATTTTCTGGTTGAGAATTTTCTCTGCGCTGTTGCGCTCTTCAAGTGGGAAACGTAAATTGATTTTGTGATCATCATCACCGTCTTTGAACGTGCTTACTTCGCGTCCGTAGAGTGAGGAGCGAATCGCGTCGCCCACTTGGTAAATACTGAGGCCATAGCGACGTGCACGTTCAATGTCTACTTCGATAGGTAGCTCTGGTTTGTTTTTATCGACATCCACTTTTAGTTCTTCAATACCGCCGATGTATTTTGTTTCCACCAGTTGCTTGATGCGCTGCGCAGTAAGCAGAAGCGAATCATAATCGTCACCTCGCACTTCGATGTTTACAGGAGGCCCTTGCGGCGGACCCATTTCACTTGGGCTTACGATGATACTCGCATCGGGATATTCTTTCAAACGCGTGCGCAAGTTGTTCATCACTTCAGTGGTGCTAACATCGCGACGCAAGCGTGATTCAACAAACGATAATGTAATGCGGCCTTTGTGTGGTGTGTTTTCGAGTGATGGGCCTTGCTGTGGATCGGACGTTCCGTTACCCACGTTGGCAATCACCGACGATACGAGGAAGTTCTTGTTTTTTTCGCGAATCGCTTCGTCTTCATACTTCGAAACCTCATCTAAAATGATGTCTTCGATTTCTTTGGTGATACGGTTCGATTCTTCGATATTAGTTCCAATCGGTTTTTCGATGAAGATGTTTACGTACTGCGGATCACCTTGCGGGAAGAAGATCACTTTGGGAGGAAACAATCCGAAAAGCACAAACGAAAGAATAAGCAGTCCGAACGTACCCATGAACAACCAACGCTTGCGGCCTTCTTTCAGCGAGAAAGTGAGCACTCGGTTATAGAATGCATCGAGACGCATGAGGGGACCGTTCTGGAATTTCTTCGAGAAGGGTGCGAGGAAGTACTCGTTCAACACCATCATGAGGCCAAGAAGCAATAGGATGTTACCCAACCAGATTACTCCGGCGATAACACTTGCAAGGCCTATCACCATGAGTGTCCCGGCTACTTTCCACAATTGTTTGCGGTTGGTTTCAATTTCGTCGACTCGCATATACTGCAAGCACATAACGGGATTGATGATGAGAGAAACAACAAGCGATGCAAACAAAACTACTATTACAGTTAGTGGCAGATAGCCCATGAATTGACCCATGATGCCGGGCCAAACGCCCAAGGGAAGATAGGCTACTACGTTGGTCAGCGTCGATATGATGATGGCCCATGCCACTTCACCCACACCGAGCTTGGCGGCTTCCATTTTTGTATGTCCTTCCGACATGAGGCGATTGATATTTTCAACGACCACAATACTGTTGTCGACGAACATTCCCAGTGCAAGAATGAGCGCGAAGAGTACCATGAGGTTAAGCGTTACACCCATTAAACTCAAAATAGAGAACGACAACAGCATGGTGAGTGGAATGGCAACACCCACGAAAAGCGCGTTGCGCAGACCAAGCCAGAACATGATAACGAACACTACGAGCACAATACCGAAGAAGATATTATTCTCGAGGTCGCTTACCTGCATGCGGGTGAAACCCGTTTGGTCGTTGGTGATAGTCAGTGTGAGGTTGGAAGGAAGGTAATCTTTCTTCGCATCATCGATTGCCGCTTTAATGGCATCGCTGGCTTCGAGTAGGTTTTCACCGCCGCGTTTTATCACATCAAGACTAACCACAGGGCTTTTGAATTCGCGTGCGTACGATTCTTTTTCTTTCTCAGCAAAAGTGACCTTTGCTACGTCGCGCAGATACACAATGTCTTGTCCTTCGTTTTTGATGATGACATTTTCAATGTCCTGCATGTTTTTGAATTCACCACTCACTTTCACTGAGCGATTCATATCACCCAGGCGAATGTCTCCCGCGCTCACAGTCGTGTTCTGACTGCGAAGTGCATCGGCAACGTCATTGAAGCTAAGCTGACGCGCCTCGAGTGCGAAATTGTCGATTTCAACACGCACTTCTTTTTCTGAAAGACCTTTGATGTCGACCTTGTTGATCTGCGGGATTTTCTCTAATTCATCTTCCAGTTTTTCAGCGTAATCTTTCAGGTCCTCTAATGAATAATCGCCACTGAGGTTGATGTTCATGATAGGCATCAACTCCGTGAAATTCATTTCGAAAATGTTTGGCTCAGCCGGCAAGTCTTTGGGGAAGTCTGGATCCGACATGGCCTTATCGACTGCGTCTTTCACCTTTCTCAACGCGTCTTCCGCCGTTATCGAAAAGTCGAATTCGATGTTGATGGCACTGTACCCCTGCACCGAAGACGACGTCATTTTGTCGATGTCGGTAATCGTATTGATTTCCTTTTCGAGTTGCTTAGTGATCAGCTTCTCGATGTCTTCACCTGAGTTTCCGGGATAAGCTGTGCCCACATAAATGGTGGGGACAACGATTTCAGGAAAGCTCTCCTTCGGAACGTTGATATAGTTGTACACCCCCCAGAAGAAGATGATGAACGTGAGCACCATAACCACCTTACGGTTGTTGAGCGCCCAATTCGAAAGTCCGAATTGACGGTAGGTAAACTCGGTGTGATTTTTATTTTGATCCATACCTCTTCAATTAGATGTTGGCAATGCGTATCTCTTGACCATCGACCAGTTTGCGAGCACCTTTGCTGATGATGCTTTCTCCGCCCACAAGGCCATTGAGTATTTCTGTTTGACCCTCGTAGCTCTTACCGGTAGTAACAATTACTTTCTTCGCTTTCATATTGTCGTTGATGAAAACGAATGAACGTTCTTCAGCATCTTTCATGATGAGCGATGAAGGCAATACAACAGTGGTGTCAGAAGTGTAATCTGCAAATCGAACGCTACCAACCAGGTTTGGCTTTAGATTGGAATTTCCTGCAGGCAAGTCCATGCGCACTTCGAATGTGCGGTTGGCTGTTTTAATGGTGTTACCTATCAGAGAAATTTTAGTTGATATGGTGTCAAGATTAGGAATGATAACCTCGGCTTGCTGGCCTTGTTGTATGATGCCTATGTAGCTCTCGCTAATGTCGGCTAGCATATAGTTGCTACCCGGATTGATGATGGTCATGACGGGCATAGGAGTGCCAATGGCTGCGGCTTCTCCTTCTTTCGAATAAATCTTATCGACTGTTCCACTTATAGGAGCGGTGATAACGAACTGTGCGATTTGCTCACGCAACTGCTTAATCTGTTCTTCGAAATTTTCTTTAGCTCTGCGTGCTTGAAGTACTTGCATTTCACTTCCGATTTTCTGATCCCAAAGCTTTTTGATGCGGTTGTAGTTTTCTGTTTCGACAGATAAGTTCACTTCCAATTGGCCGAGCATTTGACGTGTTACCGCATCGTCGATTTGTGCTAGCTTTTGTCCGGCTGCTACACGATCTCCTTCGCGTACATAAATTTTACGAATGATGCCTTGACCCATTGGGTTGGGATAGACCTTCGCTTGAGCGTCGGTTGTTACGTAGCCTTGCACCTGGAAGTATGATTTGAAATCTTGACGCATTACCGGCATTACAGCTACGGCGGGAGCTTTGATGCCGGTGTCGAGTAAGGCTATTTGCTCCTCAATAGTAGCAAGTTCTTTCGCGATGTTCGACTGCACATTTTTCAGCGAGTCACGCTTTGCTATGAGTGAGTCGAGTTGTGCGTTTCCGGTTCCGTTGGAGCCGCAAGAGGCTGCAAGAATGGCGGCTGTAAGGGCAAGAATGAAATGCTTCATATGAGTGGATATTGTGTTGTTGGTCGAATGGAATTATTTGTTGAGCACTTTGCTGAGTTTCGTTTGTGCATTCATGTGTGCAATCGCGGCATTGGTGTATGCGCTCTGTGCGTTTATGACTTGTTGGTTTCGTTGAGTAATGTTGAAGCTGTTAGAGAGCCCTTCGCGGTATTTGATTTCTTCCTTTTCTAAAATTGATTTGGCAAGTTCCAGATTGGACTTGGCTTGAGTCATGCGTTTTTTGGAGAATGCTAGTTCAGTCGTTGCCGTATTGTATTCCAATTGCACTGCTTCTTTCGTCATTGAAACCATATCGGTCATGCGCTTCACTTCTACCTCCGTTTTCTTGATTGTCTTCGTTTTACTTCCACCGCTGAGTATCGGAACATTGAGTTGAATACCCCACAGTTGTATTGGAAACCACGGAAGGCTGGTATCGAAGTAATCGAACTCATCTCGCAAGCCCTGTGTTTGCACATTGTAGAATGCAGCCAGATTGGGCATGAGGGCTGCTTTTTTTGACTTCACATTGAGTTGTTGCATTAGCAATCCGTTTTCGGCAAGCTGCACGTCGATTGTAGAGTTTACGTTGAATGTAAGCACATCATCGCCGGCCATTTCAGTGAGTGATTCCCAGGTATCGGTCAATTCAATTTCGGTGCTAAGAGGCATGCCAATGCCAAACTTTAGCAAGTCCTTAGTGATTTTGACATACTGTTCCGTGTAGTCAATTTGGATCATCAGTTCATTTACGGACAGCATGAGTTGATCAACGTCTTGTTGCTCGCTAAACCCTTCGCGTTGCATTGCTTCTGTATCGTTCAGCAGGCGTTGCATGTGCGTAAGCATGTCGCGCAGAATTAATAGGTTGGCTTGCGTCGTTATCGCCATGCTATAGGCCTCTGCTGTTTTTGCCCGAATGTCGATTTCAGACTTCTGTATGTTTTTGCGTTGCAACTCGGCATATGCTTTAGAAGCTTGCAGGCCTACTAGCCAGGTACCGTCGAAGAGCAATTGCGAAGCCGACAAACCAACGGTCATTTGATGTGGCACTCCGAATTGCACTTTTACATCTTGCCCCGGGGCGCCGAAAAAATCGCCTGGAATGATGGATGTAGGAAGATTGAGGAAGTTCTGATATTGAAGGCTTCCATTTAATTGCGGGAGACCGATGCCGAGCAATTCATCGGAAGTTAAATCGGCTGAGGTTTTATCGTGTTGTGCATTCTTAATCTGAAACGCGTTTTTCAACGCATAATCTTGAGCTTGAATGAGTGAAAGCTGCTGCGTTTGCGCCTGCATGCTTGCGGTATTTACCAACAAGAGAATCGCGAATGCCGTGTGCAGGATTGATTTCATATATCGGGTTTTACTTGCGTTTTTGTTTGAGGATGGTTTCAAGTTGTTCGATTCCTTTTGCGCTGGCAATGCCATGGATGTGATATTGGAAAAGCTCTTTGTAGACATCTACCGGCTTGAAGCGGTCGAACGGAAAAATATCGGGGTCGAGAAATGCATCGATACGTGCCAGGTAGATGCGAGTGATGATCTCTGCATCAAGGTCTTTGCGATAGGCGCCTTCTTTCTTGCCTTTCTTTAGGTTGTTCAGAATACAACCATGAACGACTTCTGCACGTGCAAGCTTCATCGTATTCCCAAGTTCCGGGTGGTATTTCTCCAAGTCGAACTTAACCGATGGATGGATTTTGCTAAGAATACTGAGTACCCAGTGCATGATTTCGAACATTTCTTCGATGGCACTGAGTTTTTTGGAAACAATGGCTGATATGCTTTGCTGCTCCATGGAGCAATGGCGCTGAACCACTCGGCTCAGCAGGTCTTCCTTGTCTTTGAAATGCAAGTAGAGTGTTTTCTTGGAAACCCCCAACTGACGGGCCACATCGTCCATGTTTACGCTCTTGATTCCGTAGCGCATGAAGATGTACATAGCACCTTCTATCAATTGTTGTTCTTTATCGGTCGGCATTTCGGGGCGCGAAAATACGACCGTTAAACACTCGGGAAACAATTTTTGTTCAAAATCGTTTCCTGATTTTTCTCAGAGGCCCCTTATTTCCGTATCCATTGATAGTCGAGCGTGCGCTGATTGAGGTTTCCGCCCATCACCTTAATCATCACTTTATCGCCCATGTGTAGTTCTGTTCGAGTGCGCAAGCCACGGATGATGTATTTGTCGGCATCGAACTCGTAGTGGTCGTCGGTGAGGTTGCGCAGTGACACCATGCCTTCGCTTTTCGTTTCGCCCACCTCGACATAAAAACCCCAACTGGTGAGTCCCGATACAATGCCTTCGAAGATTTTGCCCTCGTGGTCGAGCATGTATTCAACCTGCTTGTATTTGATGCTTGCGCGCTCGGCCTCCGAGGCCCGTTTTTCCATGAGCGAGCTATGCTTGCATTTTACCTCGTAGTCGTTCGGGTTTACGCTGCTCCCGCCATCGAGATAATGTTGCAAAAGTCGATGCGCCATGACGTCGGGGTAGCGGCGAATGGGCGATGTGAAGTGCGAGTAGTAGTCGAATGCCAGACCAAAGTGACCAATGTTGTTGGTCGAATACTCGGCCTTGGCCATGGTGCGAATGGCCATGTTTTTAATGATGTCTTCCTCGGCATGTCCTTTCACTTGCTCCATCAATGATTTTATGAGTGTGGAGGGATTGATGTTCGATTGGCGAGGAATGCTATAACCCAAGTGCTTGATGAACGTCTTCAATTGCATCAGCTTGCCGTCGTCGGGTGTATCGTGAATGCGGTACACGTAAGTGCGTTCTTGTCCGTTCACTTTGTTCTTGCCAATGAACTCTCCGACTTTTTTGTTGGCCAGCAACATGAACTCTTCAATGAGCTGGTTGGAGTCTTTCATCACTTTGATGGTAACCCCAATCGGTTTTCCTAGCTCATCGAGTTTGAACTTTACTTCCTCGGTATTGAAGTCGATGGCGCCTGTTTCGAATCGCTTGGCACGCATCTTCTTAGCGAGTTTGTCGAGGTGCTTTATTTCATCGGCAAATTCTCCTTTGCCTGTTTCGATAATCTCTTGCGCTTCTTCGTAAGTGAAACGGCGATCCGAGTAGATAACGGTTCGCCCAAACCACGACGATTTCAGGTTGGCGTCATCGTCCAATTCAAACACAGCCGAAAAGCAGAGCTTTTCTTCTTTGGGTCGCAGTGAGCACAGTTCGTTGGAGAGGCGCTCGGGAAGCATGGGTATGGTGCGGTCTACCAGATAGACTGATGTTGCGCGAATGAACGCTTCCTTTTCAAGAATGGACTCCGGCTTCATGTAGTGCGACACATCGGCGATGTGGACACCAACTTCAGTGAGGCCGTTTTCCAGTTTGCGATAGGAGAGTGCATCATCAAAATCTTTCGCATCGAATGGATCGATGGTGAAAGTCGAAATCTTTCGGAAGTCACGGCGCTTGGCGATTTCATCGGCAGTAATATCCGTTGCAATTTTCTCTGAATCAGCAATGACATCTTCCGGAAACTCGTAAGGCAATCCGAATTCTGCAATGATGGCGTGCATCTCCACTTGGTGCGATCCGGGCTTACCGAGCACCTTTGTGATGCGGCCAAAAGGCTTGCGATCCGGCTTAGACCACTCTGTGATTTCGGCAATAACTTTTTCTCCGTGTTTGGCTCCGTTGTAAAGTTCTTTCGGTATGAAGAAATCGACGTGTATGCGTTGGTCGGAAGGAATGAAAAACGCGTGGTCTTTGGAGATCTCAATAATGCCGACGTAGTTTTTTCTGCCACGCTCCACCACGCGATTAACGCGCGCTTCAGGTCTGCGCGCTTTGGGGTTGAATTGAATCTCTACTGTATCGCCCCACAGCGCGAAGCCGGTATTGCCCTTGGCAATTTCGACATCGTCTTTCATGCCGGGAATGCTCACAAAGCCCCGACCGAATTTTGTAATCTGAATTACGCCTTGCAAACTTGTTTGTTCAGCCGCCAGCAAAATGAACTTACCGTGTTCAATTTCTTTCAGCTTGCCGTTGTCTGCTTCGGCACGCAGCAATTCATATACAAGTGTGCGCACACCCGAGTCTTTGATGCCCAGCTCTGCAGCCACTTGTTTGTGGTTGAGAGGTTTTTTCGGATGACGTTGGAAGATATCGAGTATTTCGCGGCGCAGGTCTTTTTTGAAGTCACCCGCTTTGCGTTTTTGATTTTTCAAGAGTAGAAAACGTTTTGTGCGAATGTAGTAGGATATAGGTGTTGTGGATGCTGAGGGAAGTTATGTTTTGAACACCCGCTTTGAGTACTGGGGACTGAGTACTGGGGACTGGGTAATGGTTACTGAATATTGGTACATCAATTATCTAATATCAAGTCCCCAGTCCTCAGTCCCCAGTCCTCAGTCCCTATTTTTGTCCCATGGCTTCCAATCCGAATAAAGTGATGCTGGGCTTGCGCTTGCCCACCGACCCACGTTGGGTGAACATCGTGGAGAAAGACATTGAAGAGATTCTTACCGATCACGCCTATTGCGAGCAAAAGGCTGCGAGTAATGCTATCAGTTGTATAGTGAAATATCCGGAGTACAGCGATGTGGTCGACGAGATGGTGCGCATTTGCAACGAGGAGATGACGCACTTCGGCATGGTGCACGACGAGTTGAAGAAGCGTGGCTTGCAATTGGGTCGCGAGCGCAAGGATCCGTATGTGCACGATTTGATGGACTTCATCATGAAGGGTGGAGGCAGCCGCGAGGCACAGTTTGTAGATCGCATGTTGTTTGCCGCGATGATAGAAGCGCGGAGCTGTGAGCGCTTTCGTTTGCTGAGCGAAGAAATCAGCGACCTTGATTTACGCGAATTCTACAGATCACTGATGGAAAGCGAGGCCGAACACTACGCGACGTTCATTGGTTTCGCGCGCAAGTATGCCGGCAACATCGATGTTGACACCCGCTGGAAGGAGTTCCTGGAATACGAAGCCACGTTGATGGGTAAGTATGGGAAGGGGATGACGATGCACGGGTAAGTGGGTACTGGGTACTGAGGACCGGGTACTGAATAGAGAAACTTTCAACAGTGGTCTTCTCTTCCGGTATTCAGTCCCCAGTCCCCAGTCCCCAGTCCCCGAAAAGACCGACATTACAATCAAAGATTTGCTCTCATCACAAAATCATCCATCACAAAACCGCCGCCAATATCTAGCACCAATTCGCGGTCAATTGTGAAGCCTTGCTTGGTGTAAAAATGTTGGGCGAGGTTCTTTTTGTTGACTTGTAATTCGATGGTTTTTCCACCTAGAGCGGCTGCGCGTTTTTTTACCTCATCGAGCAAGGTCTTGCCGATTCCTTTTCCATGCAGCGAGGTGTACACGTATAGCTTGTGTAATTTGAAAAGCGTGCTTTCTGTTTCGGAAAACGAAGCAAATCCTTGTACGATGTTATCTTCTTCATGCACGAGAAAAAGACAACCTTCTTCTGCCATTTGCTTGTTCAGCGATTCATCTGAATACATCCATTCGAGCATGTAGCTGATCTGCTCCGGCGTTATCATCTCGCGATAGGCAATAGGCCACACTTCGTGCACCACGGCGCGGATGGCTGCGAAGTCGGCCGGTGTAGCTGTTCGTATGGTTTCCAACGTTTCTTGTTTCATGTGTGTTTGTCAATGGTGTCGCTGCGAAGCATTCCCATCCATCTTTGTATCCAATGCAGATTACCTACTACCTATCACCCAATACCTATCACCCAATACCTATCACCTAATACCTATCCCCTGACTTCAATCCTAAACGTCGTTCCCTTTCCGGGTTCGCTCCACTTTACAGAGATACGTCCTTCATGATATTGTTTGATGATGCGCTTCACCAATGAAAGCCCCAATCCCCAGCCACGCTTTTTCGTAGTGAAGCCCGGTTCGAATACGGTTTGCCACTGGTTCTTCGGAATGCCCTTCCCGGTATCGGTGATGTCGACAAACACACGATTGTTTTCTTGTCCGATGTTTAGGTTCAATTTGCCTTCACCATCCATGGCGTCGATAGCATTCTTGACGATGTTCTCGATTACCCAGCTAAAGAGTGTCTTGTTGATGTAGGCTGTTATTTCCGGGTTTTCAGATGTAACGCTAATGACGACTTTCTTCGAAACCCGACTATCAAGATAGTCTACCATCTCTTTAATGGCTTCCGGCATGTTTACTTCATGCAGTTCAGGCTTCGATCCGATTTTTGAAAAGCGATCGGTAATGGTGTTCAGTCGGTCAATGTCTTTGTTGAGCTCATCGAGCGACGACTGATCTACGCCTTGTGTTTCGAGCAACGCGCTCCAGGCCATAAGAGACGAAAGCGGTGTGCCCAATTGGTGGGCGGTTTCTTTGGCCATACCCACCCACACCTGGTTTTGTTCGGCTTTGCGGAAGGTCGAGAAGATGAGGTAGGAGCTCAAAAGGAATACGCCAATTAATATAAGTTGCAATACCGGGAACAATTGCAGTTGCTTGAGGACTTCTGAGTCTTCATAGAAGATGTATTGCTTGCCTTGACCCGGTAATACAACTTCAATTGGCGTGTTGATGGCCTTCATTTCGCTGAGCTTGCTTGCTATGAGCTCCGATGTTGCGAATTCGAGTGTGTCGATGTTGCCCTTCTTAAGAATATGTTTTTGTGTACTATCAGTAACAACAACCGGCACCGACGCCGAATTGATAACCGTTTCAGAGATGAATGAGTTGATGAGGTCATTCATGGTGGTTTGCAGCTGCCGAAACAGGCGGCTGTCGTCGTAATATATTTTTTGCCCTACTTGTGTGAGTAGGACCATATTGTTTTTCGATTTTGCTGCAGTCATCAGTGAATCGACATATACTGCATTGGTGTCCGATTGGTCTAAGTTGGCGCTAATGGTCAAGTTTCCTTTGTCGTCGAAGAGCAACACGGGAATTGTGCTGTTATTGGAAATGAGATTGGATATAAAGGTGAGATCGGCATTTTCCGGCGCTTCTCCTATAATATAGTATGCTTGTCCGAGCAGATCAACGCGCTTGCGTTCTTCCGTTTTTAATTCATCAAAGAGTTTCTGGGTAAAAACCACGAGCTCTGCTCTGCGCTTGATTGCCTCGCTCCAGAGTTCGACTTTCTGTCTTTCTTCAGCGCGGATGCGATCGGCAATGTGGTTGCTGTACCACAGGGTGATAATCACAATGACAGATGCCAGCGTGAGCAGAAAGATTTTCCAACGTTGTTTTGAGCTGTAGAGATTCATAAAAAATGGCGAGTGGCCAAAGGCGAGTGGCGAATTTAGCGCTTCTCCATTCTTCATTCTCCATTCTTCCGATAAGAATCTGTCATTCAGTTTGTTATGAATGTGCTGTTTGAGTTTCCATGGAAAATCTTCATCTCTTTGTTGAAAAGTACTTGCAGATTCGAAAAAGAGCGCTATTTTCGCACCCCGTTTTTCAGGAAAGAAAAGCGTTAGTTATCAAAGGCAATGGATACTTTAAGTTACAAAACCATCTCCGGCAACAAGGAAACTGCCAATAAGCAGTGGTTGCTGATTGATGCAGAAGGAAAGAACCTCGGACGCATCTGCAGTGAGATTGCATTCGTTCTTCGTGGTAAGCATAAGACTAATTTCACTCCGCACGCAGACTGTGGTGACAACGTAGTAGTCATCAACGCTGCTAAAGTTGCCCTCACCGGTAACAAGTGGGATGAGAAGCAATATATTCGTTACACAGGGTATCCCGGTGGTCAGCGTTTCGCTACGCCAAAAGAAATGATGGCAAAGCACCC
>JBIKSC010000266.1:0-3701 GCA_044348775.1 Flavobacteriales bacterium
GGGAATTTTCTCTACAAAAAGCAAGGCGTTTTTCTTTTTTGGGCAAATGACACGACAGACGCATACCTACCTTTTAGCGCCAATTCAAATGTGACTACCTATGACCTGTGGACTTCTTTGGATCCGTGGGTAAAATGGAGAGATCGCTTTGAGAATAGACACTCGCTGAGGGTTCGATACTATATGACATCGCAGCCGAAGAACGATCGAATGGAGCCCATTGCTCACAATATTTCAGCCGATTACCAGCTAAAGAGAACATTGGCCTTTGATGTGGCCATGAGTGCGGGTGTATCAGCGACGCAAACTATTTTCATTGATGGCAATGTTGGAGGTGTTCATTTGGGAAATACCGCCGGAACATTTCTGCAGTTTCAGCGTTCTTGGGAGAGGCTCGAATTGCAGGCCGGATGGCGTTATGAGTATTTTCGAATCGATACGGTCACGACTCCAGCTAAGCCCGTGCAGTCATATGGCTTGAACTATAGTGTGACGTCTAAAACTTCTGTTCGTGCTTCGTATGGAGAAGGTTTCCGCTTCCCATCCGGTATTGAACGCTTTCTCAAATACAACATAGATATATTGCATATCTATCCCAATCCTGAACTGAAGCCTGAACGCGGATGGAATTATGAGGTAGGAGTGAAGCGCAAATTCAGCCGCAATCAATGGCAAGCATACTTAGATGTTGCGTTGTTTTATACTCGTTATAAGAACATGACTGAATTCACCTTCGGTCAATGGGGGGCTGGCACTGACCCTTTGTTCGGACTTGGATTCAGAAGTGTGAATGTAACAGATGCCAGCATTGCAGGTGGCGAATTGACGTGTAACGCAGAAGGGGAGTTAGGGAAATGGAAGTTGTACATCGCTTCCGGTTATACGTATGCATGCCCATTGGACGCTACCAGTTATCCCGAATTATCGACGTTTCACGAAGCCGTTAAGTATGCTGTCCAGTCATTTGCTAAGCAGCGGTATTATGGCGGATCTCCGATTTTGAAGTATCGCTACAGACACATGGGCAAGTGCAATGTGGATATTGAGCATGAGTCGGGGCTCACCTTCGGGGCCGGATTGAGAACATATAGTTACATGGAGCGAGTGGATACTGTATTCTCTGTTTTCATTCCAGGGCTCGATCATTACCGTATGAACAATCGCAAGGGATCGGCGGTGGTAGATCTTCGATTGGGAATACTGGCTCGCAAGCGTCATCGATTGGTTGTGCATTGCACCAACGTATTCAATCGCTTCGTTGCTTTGAGGCCCGCTAAGCCCGAAGCGCCGCGTGGAATTGGGTTGTCGTATGAATGGATTTTTAATTGAATTATGAAACAAAAAACAGTTCGCGATTCGGAAGTAACCATCACAGAATTGATGATTCCGTCCTACGCCAATTTCGGAGGTAAAGTACACGGAGGGATTTTGCTCGGCTTGATGGACAAAGTAGCTTATGTGTGTGCCTCAAAACACAGCGGTAGCTATTGTGTTACCGTCGCGGTGGAAGGCGTTGAATTTCTATCGCCGGTAGAGGTAGGTGAAATGGTTTCGCTGAAAGCTTGCGTGAATTACGTGGGGCGTACGACCATGATTGTAGGCATTCGCGTAGAATCGCTACAACCGCAAACGGGTGTGTTGAAGCATACCAACTCCTGTTACTTTACCATGGCGGCTAAAGATGCAACAGGGGGATTGTGCGAGGTTCCTGCGCTTGTATTGGAAAACGAAACCCAGTTGCGCAGGTTTTGTGAGGGCAAGGCGATACGCCGATTGTCGTTGCAAAAGCGCGAGTACCTGAAGGGCAATCTAACGGATGTGTCGGTGCAAGACCAACTAGCAATGACCGAAGGTGAGCGTGTTGTGGTTTCGTTATCTTGATAAGCCTCATCCGGGTTGAGCTGGCATAGCCATTAATTTAGCGTCATGAATTGGAAAACAGTTATTGCTTGGTTTGAAGAAGAAAAGGTGAGGGCCATCTTGGGCACACCGCGTATTTACCCTAATGGCAGTGTAATACTCACTGCTGAGCAGCAATGCAACGGGCTCTATGTGATAGTTGAAGGAAGTCTGCAAGCGCAAATGAGCCATGGTGGCAATCTTGAATTACAAGGCCCAACATCGGTAGCGGAACTGGCTTTCCTGGGACAAATTCCCGCAACGGCAACGGTAATCTGCACTTCACAAGCGAAGGCTTATTTCATCGATAGCGAACGCTTGCTTGCCTTAGCCGAAATCGACAGTACGAAGACAGTTAATCTCATGCTCGAGCTTTCTAAGATTGCCATCGATCGCTGGAGTGGACGTTATCACGATCGTTATATTGCATTGGTTGCGCACGACAACAAGAAGGCGGAACTTATCGATTTTGTAAAGCGTCATCGTTCGTTTTTCGAGGGGCGTAACCTCATTGCGACACGCACAACAGGCCAGCGCATGTCGGCCGAGCTAGGAATCAACATCGCACGTACCACGCTCTCGGGGCCGATGGGAGGTGATCAGGAAATTGGCGGTTTGGTATCGAACGGTCTTATTGAAGCGGTATTCTTCTTCCGCGATCCGGCATGGTCTGCACCGCACTTGTCGGATGTGAATGCACTCGTGCGCATTTGCGAAGTGCACAATGTTCCGATCGCTACGAATGTTTCGACCGCTGAGTCGATGCTTGTAGGATTGGCGAAAGGTTAATATTATATTCAGTTGCTATGCAAGATTCAGCGCCCCTTCGTACAGAGAGTTTCATTATTTCAGATGTTCGCTGATTACAGTTCTCACATTTGTCCATTGCAATCCTTGGTAGCGATCGTTGTGTAGTTTGACAATCTTTGAGCGTTCATCAATCATGTTGTGCATGTATTGCATGCCTTGCCATGCAGGATAGAGTTCGTTTTTACCGGGTGCTAATTTTCGTGTGATGCGAATGATTGCACCTAGAAACCCTTGTCCACCGGGTCTGAACAAACGGAACTTTTGTCCGGTGAGTTCGCTCATCATCGCATGCACTTCACGCGGACTGATTTGATCGCCTGCAATCACCAGGTAGCGCGGTGCAGCCGGATCGAGAGCAACCTTGGCGGTGTACGCTGCGGTGTTGTCCATAGTTGTGAAGCCCCAGCGGTAATCAGCGTTGCCCCAATACAGAATCATTTTCTGCTTGAAGAGAATCATGGGCATGTCGGTGGTGAGCAATTCCGCGAAAGCACCATTGAACACGGATGTTGAGCGAATGGGTTGGTTATTCAAGTAAGCATGAAATTCTCGACGCCAATCGAGGTTTCGGTTTTCACCGTGCTTGAATTTGGTGAAATCCAGCGAGTAGTCGGAAGGAATGAAGCGCAATACACCGGCGGCAATAGCAGCGTCGAGCAATACTTTTTGTGCGTCGACAATAACCTCTCGTAAGCCCGCCATGGCCGAAACGACACAGGCTACATCAGCGCAAGCGCGTTTCAATTCTGCAAAATTCCAATTGTTCAACGTATAGACGGATACGCCCGGTAATTCAAGCGAAGCTAGTTTGTCGGCCGGCGTATTCGAACGCACAATCACCCGTATTTCCGCGCCTTCGCGCACCAATGCTTTCACAATGCGCAACCCTAAGTTTCCGGTTGCTCATGCTACTAAAATTATCTTTCTCATTACTCTTTTTCTTTATCAGTTGTAGTAATTTCTTTTATGCGTCTGCGGACGCACTGCTGTGC
>JBIKSC010000002.1:0-40970 GCA_044348775.1 Flavobacteriales bacterium
TTTTGCCTTCGAGCAAGGTTAGCTCCAGCAAGCAGAGCATATAGAGGATGAACTTGCGCTCAATACCATCCTTGTCGGTTCCGCCAAAACTTTCGATTCTTGCCAAAGCATTTTCAATTTCACCATGCACGACCATGGCTATTATTTGCGGGGCGTCGTTCTGTTCGATGTAATGCAAATCAACTTTGCACAGTGAACATTCCAGAATCTGACTTTCATCGTATTTCAAAGCCCATAGAAACATTTCGTCAAGCATCTTTTTGCTCCAGTCAAATCGATTGCTCACCTTAATCTGCCTGTTCCAAAGGGTAGAGTCGTATGCTAGTTTCTTTAATTCCTCGCCGGCCTCCTTAGAACGCATTGCTGCAAGTAGCACATGGCTGCTGAGATGCTCCAGCGCATAACGCTCATATTCGTCGCCTTGCTTTAGGATTAATTTTTCCTTACACAATTTTATTATTCGGCCGTTAACGCTCAAGATATCACCCTCCGCAATCTTCTGCAACACGAAGGTTCTTAACCGCTCATGATAGAGCCTGTACAAATCACTCACCGGGCTGTTAAACCATTTGCTGTAACGACCGATGTGAGCAAGCACCTCCGCTTCCTTCCAACCATCCAACAACAAAACCACAAACTCGGCACTCACCTCCTTCTTCAACAAAGCCCAAACACCGAAAAACTCCAGAAACTTCTTTCGTTCGGTAACCTGGCTTGCCGGAGGTATAGCCTCCTCGTAAACCCCCACTAAGCCTGTAGGCAAAGCGGATGGGTTATCCTTCTGCAATGCGCCGGAGTTTAGGCCATCAACGATGGTGCGGAGGTAGGTGGGGTCGGTGTGTTTTTGATTAATTGGCACTGAAGGAGTTTTTGATGTCGAGAGCCCATTGGATGTTGAGGGTGTTACCACATTCTGACAATATATCCTCATCTCTTTCGTGCATCAACCTTCCAGTATAGTAAAACAATAAAGATTGTTCTAAATCTCTAGGACTTATTTCTTGCCATTTGGAGTAATTTAACAGAATATCGAACTTTATTGAAAACCCTGTATGCTTTATAATTAATCCTCTGAACAGATTTCTTATATCAGAATCCATAAAGGGAAAATTGAACCTGTGAACTATTTCCTCATCAGTACTATTCTGAAACATGGCATATATAAACGAGTTAAGATCACTTGCCAATTCCCGATTCAATGTAAACCTCATTGTCTCGTCAATCTGATTATAACTGAGTTCGAGATTTCGCTCAAAATAACTCATACGGTCATTCTTTAATTCGACAAGCGCAGCAGCATAGTAATATCTGTATACATCACTATCTTCCAAATCCTCTATCAAAGAAAAATTGTAATAGTCATAGCTCTCAGCTAGTTTAACAATTAGTGCTGATAAAAACTTCTTGCATCCTTGACATAGAACAGACAAATCAACTGGCAAAAAAGTCATTTGATTGGAATATTCGCCCTCATCCAAAATATGCGATAATGCGCTACGAAGTATCCTAATGAGATCTAACGAAACATTACGATTCTCTATTACATTCATCTCAATAGCATTGGCAGAAATGTCTCGTAATTGCAAAAACACCATTTCATAATGTGAAAAAGAATTTTTATTAACGACAGCATTTTCCTCGAATAGAAAAGCAATCAGTTCTAAAAATGCCATCCATTTGGTTCGATCTAAGGCAAACAATTCAATCAAAGCTCGACTGGATATTATATCTAACAACCTCCCAAACAGATGTTTCCTCAACAAAGGCCCCTTTGTTGATTTGTAATAACGCATGTGGATATGAGCAAAACCCAACAAATCATTGTTATTACACTTTTTGTTAAGACTTTCAAGAAAAACTACCCTCGCCTCACTGCTTCGAATGCTCTTGAGCACATTCCATTGCATTTCCCAATCAATGCATGACGCTTCCTCTGCGTATAATTTTCGGAAACCTTCAAAATTCTCTCGTTCCTCCGGAATTTCACTCACGACATCCCAAACTATTAAAGCCTGACTCTCATCTCCGTCTACTGATGATTTTACACTGTATTTGGCTTTACATAATGCCTCAAATTCATTTCCAATGCTAGATAGTATCGGAAACTCTTCATCGCCAGAAATACCCTTGTATTCTAATGCCTGCAATAGATCTATTTGTAAGGCTCGGGGTTCCGGTCGAGTATTTGATAATGAGCATGAGTACCTTTCCATCACTAAATCTTCATGATGACGCATATGAACAACAGAAGCAAGTAATTGAATCATGTCCGACAAATCCATGCGATCCAAACTGCCATCGCTTAAATTATTGTTCGATTTCGATTCATTGTACCAATCGCTATAATACATAAGCAATGTTGTCGCAGAATTTCTTGTTTCAGAATTCTTTGGTATTCTTCTAATCTGAGCTTCAATACGTTCCTGATTTATCCCTAACTTGACCATGATTACGACCGTAGACAAAAGAAAATACAATTTGCTTCGATTAGTTGAATACTCCCTTGACTCTCCTTGTTCAAGATACAATTCGAAATACTCATAAGCAATGCTCTTTGAAAAGCTATCTTCAGCAATGATAAGAACTAGAATATAACGGAATAATAATTCATCTAAAGAATTATAATATAACGCCTCGTCTGAATCTAAATAATAATCTAAAAGTTCTCCAGTTTCAAACAAATAATGGTCAATATTACCATCACCCTTTAATAAAAGTAACTCGGAAACAAGCAAACAAGCTGACAATAAGCGTTCATTATCCGAGATGCCATTTAGATGACTTTCCAATTCGACCATTAAACCGTTTGCTACGAAGTATTTTATCAATACGGAATCATGGAAGAAGTCACTTTGCAATGCCTTAATTACCCAATTAACTCCGAAATTAGCGGCAGCACAACCATATACCCAATCACGGTCATTCTCTCGTGTACCTGCGTAAATTATGTGAAATAGCTCCTTTATCAGATTGGCGTTTTCCGATTGGCAAGCGGATTGAAAAACAGTAACTTCCCAATCCCATTGGGTTCGAATCGAGTATACTTTGGTATAATCTACTCCCAGAGTCATCCATTCTTGTGCCATATCGAACATTACCTCCGGCGGGAAGTAAAATGACCAACAAGTTGATTGACGATATTTACCTTCATCCAAATGCTTCAGCAACTTCTCTATAGCACTCTTCCTCCAAGGCTGTGCCTTACTTTCCAACAGCGTCAACTCCATCAAGCAAAGCATATACAGAATGAACTTCCGCTGAAGGCCCTCTTTATCATTCCCGCCGAACGACTCTATGCGTTGCAAAGCCGTTTCAATATCATTCTGCGCAACCAACTCAACGATGCGAGGAGCATCGTTTTGTTCCATGTGGTGCAGATCGACTTTATTGAGAGCGCATTCAATGACTTGGTCATCATCGAATTTCGAAGCCCAGAGCATCATGTCATTCAGCAATCGCTTGCTCCAATCGAAGCGCTTACTCACTTCTATCTGTCGGTTCCAATGCTTTGTACTGTAGGCAAGGGCCTTCAGTTCACTGCCTCGCTCCTTATTATCCAGAGAAGGCTGCAAGAGATGCGCGCTCAGGTATTCCAGTGCATAGCGTTCCCATTCATCATTCAATCGGCGAGTAAGAGCATCATTACAAGCCATGATCAGTCGGTTATTGATATCGCGCAACTGTGAGCCCGATATCTTCTGCAACACGAACGTTCGAAACCGCTCATGATAGAGCGTGTACACCCCACTCACCGGGCTGTTAAACCATTTGCTGTAACGACCAATGAAAGCAAGTACTTTCTCCTCAGACCAACCATCCAACAACGAAACCACAAACGCGGCACTCACCTCCCTTTTCATCAAAGCCCATACACCAAAAAACTCCAAAAACTTCTTGCGTTCGGTAACCTGGCTTGCCGGAGGTATAGCTTCCTCGTAAACACCTACTAAGCCTGCAGGCAACGCGGATGGGTTGTCCTTCTGCAATGCGCCGGAGTATAGCCCATCGACAATGGTGCGGAGGTAGGTGGGGTCGGTGTGTTTTTGATTAATTGGCACTGAAGGAGTTTTTTATGTCGAGAGCCCATTGGATGTTGAGGGTGCGGTTGAGGCGGTCAGTGAGCTCGCGTGAAGGGTTACCCATCATAACTAGATTCAAAGCATAATGTTGCAATAAGTTCTCGATACTCTTACTGTCGCTCGCTATCATTGGCAATGCTTGTTGAATGCAGATATCATTTACATCTGTTAGCTTAACATTTTCTGCCCATCCTTTCAGGTAAAACAACTTGGCCTCTTCGCTTTGAAAAATCTCAACATTGCTCAGGGCGTTTTGCCATCCATCTGCATCCACCCGGGATTTTGCCATTTCCTCCCAAGCGCGCTGGCGTTGGGCAATTTGCGCAATCTCCAATCCAACTGCTTCGAGCTTTGAGAAGTGACCCTTTTCGTTCAATTCTACTGCGATGTCCTTCAAAGCGCGACCCTTCCAATAGTCATCACTGATGCTGCGCGCGATACCCAGCGATTCCTCCTCTCGCCCCTGTTTGCTAAGTTCTAAGGCGATGTCCTTCAGGGAGCTACTCGTATCACTTGCATTACTTATGCTTCGGGCGATGGCTAGCGATTCCTGCACTCGCCCCTGCTTGCTTATTTCTAAGGCGATGTCCGTCAAGGCGCTACTCTTCCAATAGTCATCACTTATGTCGCGTGTGATGGCTAGCGACTCCTGCATAACCGATGCCGATTCCTCCACCAGCCCCTGTTTGCTCAGTGCTGCGGCGATAGCCTTCAAGACGCTACTCTTAGCACTTTCATCACTTATAGCTCGACCGATGGCTAGAGATTCCTGGATAACCGATGCCGATTCAAGCACCTGCCCCTGTTTGCTCAGTGCTACGGCGATGGCATTCAAGGCGCGACTCTTTTGCCAGTCATCACTTATACCGCGCGCGATGGCCAGCGATTCCTGCAGCACCGATGCCGATTCCCCCATCTGGCCCAGGTTGTTAAGTTCTCCGGCGATCGCCTCCAAGGCGCTACTCTTGTCACTTTCATCACTTATGCCGCGAGCAATGGCCTGCGATTCCTCTACCTGCCCCTGTTTGCTCAGTGCTATAGCGATGTCCTTTAGGGCGCTACTCTTTTGCCAGTCAGAACTTATGCCTCGGGCTATGGCCAGCGATTCTTGCATCACCGATGCCGATTCCTCCATCTGACCTTGTCTGCTCAGTGCTTCGGAGATGTCCTTCAAGGCGCAACTCTTATCACTTTCATCACTGACGCCTCGGGCAATGGCCAGCGATTCCTCTAGCTGACCCTGTTTGCTCAGTTCTACGGCGATGTCCTTCAAAGCGTTAATCTTGTAACTTCCAACACTTATGCTACGGGCGATGGCCTGCGATTCCTCCACCTGACCCTGTTTGCTCAGTTCTAAGGAGATGTCCTTCAAGGCGCGACTCTGCCAATAGAAATCATTTATTCCTCGGGCGATGGCCAGCGATTCCTGAATTACCGATGCCGATTCCTTTATCTGACCCTGTTTGCTCAGCACTTCGGCGATGGCATTCAAGGCGCGACACTTATCACTTTCATAATTTATGCCTCGAGCGATGGCCAGCGATTCCTGCATTACCGATGCCGTTTTCTCCACTATACCCTTTTTGCTGAGTTCTTCGGCGATGCCCTTCAACGCGCTACTCTTATAATAGCTATTACTTATACCTTGGACGATAGTAAGCGATTCCTCGACCAACCCCTGTTTACTCAGTTCTGTGGCGATGTCATTCAAGGTTCTAAACTTTTCCCCGATATCACTGATGCCTTGGGCGATGGCCAGCGATTCCTCCACCATCCCCTGTTTGCTCAGTTGCGCGGCGATGTCCTTCAAGGCGCTAATCATTTCCCAGTCGTCACTTATACCTCTAGCGATGGCCAGCAATTCCTCCAGCTGACCCTGTTTGATCAGTTCTACGGAGATGTCCTTCAAGGCGCTAATCTTCCAATAGTCATCATTTATTCCTCGGGCAATAGCCAGCGATTCCTTCATCACCGATGCTGATTCCTCCACCTGCCCTTGCTTGCTCAGTTCCTCGGCGATGTCCATTAAGGAGCGACTCTTTTGCCAGTCAGAACTAATTCCTCGGGCAATGTCCAGTGATTCCTGCAGTGCCGATGCAGATTCCAGCATCTGACCTTGTCTGCTTAGTGCTTCGGCGATAGCATTCAAGGCGCTACTCTTATCACTTTGATCACTGATGCCTCGGGCGATGACCAGTGATTCCTTTACCTGCCCCTGTTTACTCAGTGCAATGACGATATCCGTCAAGGCGATACTC
Organism: Flavobacteriales bacterium; assembly: GCA_044348775.1. GTDB lineage: Bacteria > Bacteroidota > Bacteroidia > Flavobacteriales_D > Sanyastnellaceae > JAIBBG01. The sequence goes on from JBIKSC010000002.1 coordinate 6,338, forward strand.
TTCCAATAGTCATTCCTGATGTCTTGGGCGATCGCCAGCGATTCCTCCACCTGTCCCTGTTTACAAAGTTCTAGGGCGATGTCCTTCAAGGCGCTTCTCTTGTCATCTTCATAACTTATGCCGCGGGCAACGGCCAGCGATTCCTCCACCTGACCCTGTTTGCTCAGTGCTAAGGCGATTTCTTTCAAGGCGCTACTCTTGTCACTTTCATCACTTATGCCGCGAGCAATGGCCTGCGATTCCTCTACCTGACCCTGTTTGCTCAGTTCTACGGCGATATCCTTCAAGGCGCTACTCTTGTAACTTTCATCACTTATGCCTTGGGCAACGGCCAGCGATTGCTCCACCTGACGCTGTTTGCTCAGTTCTACGGCGATATCCTTCAAGGCGCTACTCTTGTAACTTTCATCACTTATGCCTCGGGCGCACTCCAATAAAACCCCAAACTGCAAATCAGTATAGGGTGCCATTTCTGAAATCCAGTTTTTTTCCCAATCGTCGGTGTACGAAAAAACCACCCGGTATTCCAACTCTAACGCAGCCCACTCGCATGCCATTTGAAACATGAGGTAGGAAGGAAAAAATTCATTCCACTTCAAAACGCTATGATCTTTGGGGATATGCTCATCCAAATGGTTAAGCAATCGTTCAATGGCCGATTTGCGGAATGTCTTGGTTTTGCCTTCGAGCAAGGTTAGCTCCAGCAAGCAGAGCATATAGAGGATGAACTTGCGCTCAATACCATCCTTGTCGGTTCCGCCAAAACTTTCGATTCTTGCCAAAGCATTTTCAATTTCACCATGGACGACCATGGCTATTATTTGCGGGGCGTCGTTCTGTTCGATGTAATGCAAATCCACTTTGCACAGTGAACACTCCAGTATTTGGCTTTTATCGTATTTCAATGCCCATAGAAACATTTCGTCAAGCATCTTTTTGCTCCAGTCAAATCGATTGCTCACCTTAATCTGCCTGTTCCATAGGGTAGAGTCGTATGCTAGCTTTATTAATTCCTCGCCGGCCTCCTTCGAATGCATGGCTGCAAGTAATACATGGCTGCTGAGATGCTCCAGTGCATAGCGCTCATATTCGTCGCCTTGCTTTAGGATTAATTTTTCCTTGCACAGCTTTATTATTCGGTCGTTAACGCTCAAGATTTCACTCTCCGCAATCTTCTGCAACACGAACGTTCGAAACCGCTCGTGATAGAGCGTGTACACCCCACTCACCGGGCTATTAAACCATTTGCTGTATCGACCAATGAAGGCAATTACTTCCTCCTCAAACCAACCATCCAACAACGAAACCACAAACTCGGCACTCACCTCCTTCTTCATCAAAGCCCATACACCGAAAAATTCGAGAAACTTACTGCGTTCGGTAACCTGGCTTGCCGGCGGTATAGCTTCCTCGTATACACCTACCAAGCCTTGAGGCAAAGCGGATGAGTTGTCCTTCTGTAATGCGCCGGAGTATAGCCCATCGACGATGGTTCGGAGGTAGGTGGGGTCGGTGTGCAATGTCATCCGATTAGATACAATCACAGTCCCCAGTCATGGGTGGATTCTGAAATTTTAAATTCAATTTCCTTAGTGCTTCACTAGCATGGTCATACTGTTTAAAAGGACCTGCCCAAAATCCCTTTTCATTGCTACCCGTTCCTCTTTGACCCTTTCCGTCATTGCAGTGGCCGCAAGTGTTTCTGTGAATTAAAATTCGCCTTTCCGAAAATCTTGGAAAATTTACGTAGAAGTAAAACGTGTCTCTCATTTTTGAATCCATTTAAATGCTTTCATAAAATATCTTTTTGTATATGCTCCCTTATCCTTTGACCTGCAACCAAAATTGTGCGCTTGTCGTTGTGGAGATCCAGGAGAAGGAATGGCTAATGCAAAAATAATTTGCTTTTTGTACCTGTATACAAAACAAATCCCCTTGTTAGATGATGGTAAACTTCCATTCAATTCATCCAAAAACTTATCTGAAAAATCCTTTGTCAAAGCCTCATCAAATTTGACACCTTCTATATAGGACATAACTTCTCTATCAAAATCATTCAAAACTCCTTTGGACGTGCACAATACCTTAGTAACTCCATTTTGAATCATTATCTGAATCATTTCAACATTGTATTCCTTGTCATATAGATTAGAATCCAATGCACTCTTATTCTTTCTTCGACATGAAACTGTAATATCGGAAATTGCAATCTTTTTCTTGCGTAGACTTTTCAATGCCACTGTCTTTCTAATCGGCACAATAACATCCGAATCAATATACTCATGGTAAAGTCCCCAAAATTTATTCCTACAGCTCCCGTAGAAAAACCGAACAGTTCCTTCAGTATTTCTAATTCTTTGCTTTTCATTATTATCGGGGTCAGTGCAGGCATAAACAGGAAAACTACCTAGAATAAGTCTTGTTGAACCTTTAATATTCCCCTCGTTTAAATAAGGATGAAACTCTTTATTATTCATTGATTTCTAATTAAGTTTTTTTTATGTCTATGGCCCATTGGATGTTAAGGGATCGATTGAAACGCGATTGCAACGACGCTTCTGAATTACCTATCAAAGATTCTTTTATGGAATATTTCTGCAACAAAATTTCAATGCTCTCACAATCGTTGGCAATAAAAGGCAATGCTTCTGTAATAAGTTCTTTGGTTATATTCTCAATCGTCAAATGCTCACACCAGCCATTGAGGTAAAATAAACGCGCTTGATCACTTTTATACCTTAGAGATTGTTGTAAGGACAATTTCCATGTTTTTGTTTTGCAGTTTTCTTTTGCTATTTGTTTCCAACAATTATGTCGCTCAGATATTTGAGGGATTTCAATTCCGACAGCTTCGGCTTCTTCTAAACGACCTTTTTTCGCCAATTCGTTACTGATATAAATGAGCATTTTACTTCTCCCCTCTACATCAGGTATATCGAGGGTGGAGATTAAAGCATCTTCCATATTACCCATTTCAACCAACTTATGGCATATATAAATTAAAGCACGACTCTTAGCTTTATTTAAAACGATTCCTCTAGCAATATCTATAGCCTCTTGTCGTATTAATTTATAGTCATAATTTTTGAAATGACATGCTAATTCAAGACATATGTCAATTAGGATCTCACTTTTATCCGATTCATCATTAACCCATTGTGATAGTTCAATAGCCTTCTCTATTTTGCCTTTTTTAGCCAATTCATTAATAATTTCCTTTAGCACAAAAACTCTTCTACTAACTTCACTAATATCATGATAGCAGGTAATTGCAATGTCAATATCGCCTCGCTTTACAAGTTCACTAGCGATAGCCGATAAAATTTGACTCTTTACTTTCTCATCAAGTATATCTCGGATGCAGTTAAGAGCCTTTTCGATCATTCCTTGGTTCGCTAGTTCAGCGCATATACTGACTAGAGTTCGATACTTTGCCCTCTCCGTGCTAATTTCTTCAATATAGACAAGTGATTCTGCAATGACTGATGCTGCCTCTTCCTTCTTGCCCTGCCTAAATAATTCAGCAGCAATATCCTTTAGAACTAAACTCTTGTCTTTTATATCAGCAATATCTCTAACACAGTTGTAGCTTTCTTCAAAACTAAAACGTTTTACAAATTCAACCGCAATAGCTTTAATCGCAACATAATTTTGATGCCGATCTGAAATAAGCCGAGCGGAGTCAAGAGATTCTAGTAATATGGTCCTAGCAAATTCTAAGTTTCCTTGTTTTGCCAATTCAACCGAAATTTCTCTTAGTGTATAACTCTTTCGATAATTTTCTTCTATTAGAAATGCACAAGCAATAGCTTTATCTATAAAACCCAATTCAATTAGTCCTATAGAAATTTCCGAAATCGCTCTGTTTCTATCATCCTCATCTCTTAAGCCTTGTGCAAATAAAATTGCCTCCTTTGACCTGCCGATTAAAACCAGGTTCTTAAGAAGGGAAAATAACAACTCGACCCTCTTAAATGGATCTAGCACTCCGTTTACTTTACTCAAGGCTTCCTGAAAAACTATGCTAATTTCTCTGAACATTCCTTTTAAGGAATATTCTGAGTTCATAGAACATAAAACTCCATTAGAATCGAAAAAATCCCCTCCTTCTCGAAAACAATCAAAAGAAGCTTTAATGTTCCCTTGATTTGCTAACTCGATGGAAAGTACTTTCAAGACTTGACATTTATTCCATTCATCATTATAACTAATTGAAAACGCAGATTTTAATGCTTCCTGCATCAAATTTCCAGCTTTTTTAATATCATTTTGTTTAATTAATTCTGAAGAAATTTTGCACTTGGCTAAACTTATATAGTAAGGATCATCAAGGCCCTCAGCCAATAATTGAGCTTCGTCCAGTTTTCCCGGCATATTCAGTTTACTGTGCAAGGCCAAAGTAAAACGAAACCTCTCAAAAGCACTTTTAACTTCCTTTATGCTGTCAATTGCCTTCTCAACAAAACCAATTTCTACAATTTGGATTGCGATATCCACTAATACGGCGTCCATTTGCTCCTTATCGTATATCCGATTTACAATCTCGAGCGCTTCATTTACCTTGCCTTGCTTAAGTAATTCAACTGCAATATCGCCGAATAAAAAATGATTATTTAAATCATCACTTTTTTTATCAACGAAGGTGTAAGCTTGTTGAATAACTTGCGATACTCTTTCCATTTGACCTCGCCTAAAAAGTTCAGTCGAAATGGATAATAAGGCGAGGATTCTATTTTCTTCAACTTTAATGGCCTCCACGTTTGTAAGAGCTAATTCAAAAGCACCTTGTTCAGCTAACTTAACAGACAAAATTTTGAGCAACTTTGACTTTTCATAATCATCACTAATCTCACTTATACTGGTAATTGAATCTTCCAATAAAGTAATCGATTGCTTTAACTTGCCCTGAGATATCAATTCATCTGAGATAATAAGCATAGAAATACTCTTAGTTTCACTTTCCTCAATTCCTGAGGCACAGGTGAGGGCATCTCCCATTGTATTGAAAGAAGCATCTATTAAGCCACACTTACCCTGAAAAGTAGAGATTGCAGCAAGAGCAGCGCTTTTCAATTCATCATCGCAAATATTGTATGCCGAATTTAACGCCTCTTTAAAATCACCTTGTTTTGCTAATTCTTTAATAACAATTAGACTACAATATTCATTATCACTTGCAGAGCTCAATAATACATCAAACTGGGTCGGGCTGTAAGGTCCTTTCCACCCAACCCAATGAAAATCCCACGAACACGTTCTTTTATAAACCGACAAATAATCTAACTGAGCCTCCGCCCATTCACAAGCCATCTGAAATATGAAATAACTTGGAAGGAAATCATTCCAATTCAATACCGAATGATCGACCGGAAGATTCTCATCTAAATGCTTCAGCAACTTCTCTGTTGCCTCCTTCCGAAATGGCTTATCCTTGCTGTCTAACAACGTCAGCTCCATTAAACAAAGCATGTAAAGAATGAACTTTCGTTGCAGGCCATCTTTGTCATTCCCTCCGAATGATTCAATCCGCTGCAGGGCGGTTTCAATATCATTCTGAGCGACCAACTCAATAATACGTGGGGCATCGTTTTGCTCCATGTGATGCAAATCAACCTTATTGAGTGCACATTCGATGACTTCATCCTCATCATATTTCGAGGACCACAACATCATGTCGTTGAGCATGCTCTTGCTCCATTCAAATTCTTTACTGATTTCTATTTGTCGATTCCAATGCGTGGTATCATAAGCCAATGCTTTCATGGCAATTCCGTCTGAACTCTCCATTGCCTTGATAAGAATGTGTGAACTCAAATGTTCCAAAGCATATCGCTCCCATTCATTGCCGACTTTGGCTTGCAATGCCAATTGACATTGATGAATGATTTTTTCATTGCACTTTTCAAAGTGATGATGAGATGCTTTTTGAAGAATAAAGGTTCGAAGTCGCTCATGATACAAAACATATTTCCCACTCACCGGACTATTGAACCACTTGCTGTATTGAGCGATGTAATCGATGACCTCTTCCTCTGTCCATCCATTTAGTAGAGGCAGCACAAACCCCGCACTCACCTCTTTCTTCAGTAAAGCCCAAACGACGAAGAACTCCAAAAACTTCTTTCGCTCTCTAACACTACTCGCGGGTGGTAACGCCTCTTCATACATGCCCACCAAGCCCTGGGGCAAGGCAGAGGCGTTGTCCTTATGCACAGCACCGGATAATAGGCCATCGTGGATGGTGCGGAGGTATGTGGGGTCGGTTTGTTTTAGACTAGTTGGCACTGAAGGAGTTTTTGATGTCTATGGCCCATTGGATGTTGAGGGTGCGGTTGAGACGATTGATTTTCTTAAGACCGGCATAGCCAAAGAAAACCTCATACAGGGCGTGCTTTTGCAACAGCATTTCGATGCTTTCAGGATCGTTAACTAATTGGCTTAATGCTTCTTGCACACAAGCGTTATCGGCATCCTGTTGATTAACTGTCTCCGCCCAACCTTTTAAATAGAACAAACGAGCTTCGTCGGTTTTAAATTGATTGACTTGTCTCAGTGCTTTTCGCGATTCATTTTCTTTGCAGTCATTTTTTGCAAGGGTTGTCCAGCAACTATGTCTATCTACAATTTGCGTAATATTCCAACCAATGGTTTCGGCAAGGTTCCAATTCCCTTTTTTGGCCAGTTCGCCGGAGATGGACTGCAGCGCGTTAGTCTTATCCCGCTCATCAATTATGCCACGGGCGCATTCAAGGGCATCATCAGTTCTCCTCTGTTTCGCTAGTTCCGTGGAGATGGAAAACAACGCACTACTTCTATTTGTATCACTACTTATGCCTCGGGCAAAAGTTAATGCTTCTTGCATCGCAAAGCTCGCCTCGTCGGTCTTCCCCTGGTTAGCCAGTTCAGTGGAGATTTTAATCAGCGCGATAATTTTCCAAATATCATTACTTATGCCTCGGGCGCAATCAAGGGCTTCTTGAATCACAAGTCTTGCCTTATCGGTCCTCCCCTGTTTCGTCAATTCACCTGAGATGTCTTTGAGCGCCCAACTCTTCGAATAATCATCACTTATACCTCTGGCGCAGTCAAGGGCCTCTTTAATCATCTCTTGCTTAGCCAGTTCGCTGGAAATGGACTGCAGAGCGATACCCTTCGAGTAATCACTATTTATGCCTCTTGCACAGTCAAGAGCTTCTTCGTTCTTACCCTGTTTAGCCAGTTCGCAGGAGATATCCTTAAGCGCGCTGCTCTTCTCTCGCTGATCACTTATTTTTAGGGCACAGTCAAGGGCTTCGCTTGTCTTCCCTTGAACGGCCAATTCTCCAGATATGGCCTTAAACGCGCCATTTTTATATCGATCATTAGTAACACCTTTGGCACAGTCAATAGCCTCGTCAGTCTTACCCTGTTTAGCCAGTTCAATGGAGATGTACCGAAGCCAACTCCACTTCGCCAGTCCATCACTCATCCTTCGCGCGTACATTATTACTTCTTTCATCGCAACGCTCGCCTCCTTGGTTTTACCCATTTTAGCAAGTTCGGTGGAGATGTCCTTTAGCGAGCCAAACTTAGAATAATTAACCCATTTGCCTCGATCGGAAGAAAGAACATTTTGTAACGCAAAGCGCGATTCAATGGTCTTCCCTTGTTTCGCAAGTTCGTTGGCGATTTTCTTCAGCGCCCTATTTTTCCAATAATAATAGTCATTACCAATAATTTGAGCACAGCCAAGGGCTTCGAAGATGTTCCCCCGTTTGGCCAGTTCAGTGGACATGATCTCTAAAGCCGCGCTTCTATCCCGATCATCAATAATTCCTTTGGCGCAGGTCAAGGCTTCATGCATCATAAAGGTCCCCTCGTCAATCATCCCTTGCTTTGTCAGTTCGCTAGAGATGGACTGTAAAGCGATGCTCTTAGTAAAATCATTATTTATATCACGGGAGAGGACAAGTGCTTCTTCAATCTTTCCTTGTCTAGCTAGTTCGACAGCAATGTACTGTAGCGCTTTAGCATGATCCCTCGCGTCGAAAGCCAAGAAACGCTCCTCAATTGTGCCTCGGGCACAGTCAAGGGCATCTTCTGTTCTACCAAGTTTCGCAAATTCTCTGGAGATAAACAGAAGCGCGCTGCTCCTTGCTCTATCCTTAACGATGCCTTTTGCGCATATAAGAGCTTCATCTACCTTACCCTGCCTAGCGAGCTCAATTGAAATATCCATTAGAGCGCTACTCCTTGCTCTTTCAGAACTTATGCTCACTGAGGCGGCCATAGCTTCTTGCATAGCCGATGCAGCTTCATCTATCTTACCATGCTTTGCCAGTTCGGTCGAGATATCCTTCAGAACTCTACTCTTCGATTCATCATCACTGATGCTCTTTGCCAAGGCAAATGCCTCCAGAATAATCGATTCGGATTCAACTACCCTATGCTGTATTAACAACTCGGCGGAAATGTCCTTCAGCATACTACACTTCCATTGAACATCAAAGATACCCATTGAGAAGGCAAGAGCTTCTTGCATAGCCGATGCTGCTTGATCAACTTTTCCCTGTTTGGCCAGTTCGGTGGAGATAACTTGCAGTGCGCGAATTTTTATTCCATCGTCTCTGATACCCGTTGCGCAGACTGTGGCTTCAACGGCCTTACCCTGTCTAGCAAGTTCAGTGGAGGTGTGGTTCAACGCGCTGCCCTTCTCAATAGGATCACTTATGGCACTAGAGCATTGCAATAACACCACAAATTGTTTATCACCATATGGGCCCTTTTCGGGTATCCAATCCTTCTCCCAATCATCCGTTCGCTTGTAAACTATCAAATAATCAAGCCCCAACTCCGCCCACTCGCACGCCATCAAAAACATCAAATAACTCGGAAAGAAATCATTCCATTTCAATACCGAATGATCTACCGGTAGACTCTCATCCAAATGCTTCAACAACTTCTCAATCGCCTCCTTCCGGAAAGGCTTGTCTTTGCTATCCAACAATGTCAGCTCCATCAGACAGAGCATGTAGTTAATAAACTTCCTCTGCAGGCCTTCCTTGTCGTTTCCGCCAAAAGCTTCAATCCTTTGCAAGGCCGTTTCTATATCATTCTGCGCCACAAGTTCCACAATGCGCGGGGCGTCGTTTTGTTCCAGGTGATGGAGATCCACTATGTTGAGCGCGCATTCAATGACTTCATCATTATCGTATTTGGAGGCCCAAAGCATCATGTCGTTGAGCATGCGCTTACTCCATTCAAAGCCCTTGCTGATTTCCACCTGGCGGTTCCAGTGCGCGTTGTCGTAGGCGAGTACTTTTAACGCGATGGCATCTTTTCTCTCCATGGCTTGTATAAGCAAATGGCTACTGAGATGCTCCAGGGCATAGCGCTCCCATTCATCGCCAGCCTTTGCCTGGAGAGAAACGCGGCATTGATTGATGATGGCCTCATTGCAAGCCATGAACTGACTATGCGCTATCTTCTGCAACACAAAGGCCCGCAAACGCTCATGGTATAGCACATACGTGCCACCGGTAGGACTGTTGAACCACTTGCTGAATTGAGCGATGAATTCCAACACCTCTTGCTCAGACCAACCCTCCAACATCGGAACCACAAACCCGGCACTCACCTCTTTCTTCAACAAGGCCCACACCGCGAAGAACTCCAAAAAATTCTTGCGCTCTCTAACATTACTCGCGGGTGGTAATGCCTCCTCATACATACCCACCAACCCCTGGGGCAAGGCAGAGGCGTTGTCCTTGTGGACTGCACCGGACAACAGGCCATCGTAGATGGTGCGGAGGTAGGTGGGGTCGGTGTTTTGACTCATCGATATAAGAATTTACGATTCCGACAAAATAGCACTGGCTAAATACCTTGTAAAAAGAGGATTACTTCCATTGGAATTCAATCTAAACAAGGTATTCAACGTATTTAATTTATAATCGAAATAAACATCATACAATTCAAGTCTTTTGTAATTGGAGCCCGTTGGATGTTTAAGCATGGCTCGATAAAGATTAATTTCAGGGTCTGAGTTAGCTTTTAAAAATATTAAATCAACATCCAAAAGAAAATCCTCAACGCTTATAAAATTGCCGGATAGATTAGAATCGCTGAATAATGATTTTGAAGTCTTATTATCACGAGCTTGATTTATTAAATCCAAAAAGCAATTAACCACTTGGCCGAGAACCCACCACTCCAGTTTCCAAGTATTGCCAGCCGGTCTGTTGGCCTCCATTTCATAATCTTCAGATTCATATTCCCCCATCACAGAGACATATTCCTCCAAACTCCATAAGATATACTCACCTGTTTCAAAAAAACCTAAACGACAAACAACACCATAAAGGATATCACTAATTAGAATTTCATTTACGTCAACTGAGCTGAAATGAGTCTGGTCATCCCGGAGAATTGAGATAATATCCAGAAGCTCCATCTTTTGACATAAATAAAAAGACAAAGAAGGGACGTGCGCGAACTCACGTTTTTCATATAAATCAATAAGGTAATCAGAATCGGGGTTGCCTTCCTGATAGTCGAAAACATATTTCAGACGATTATTCCCTTGACCAAAATTCAAAATCCTAGATACAGCTTTCTTGTAAAAATCACTCGCTAAATTATCGAGTCCCTTAAATCGGTAAATCTGGTCGATTGAAGCCACAACACTATTCAAAACTCCGTTATCATGCCAATCAAATTTGTAAAATTCCTCTTCTTCGAATACCCCATCAATGAATAGTTTTGACTGAATTCGCAAGCATTCAATCCTATATAAATTCGGAACCGGATCGCAAAAGCAATCCATCCAATCCATGTATTTCCATGTCAACGGACTAAAATGTATATATCGAAGTACTTGAAAAAGATCATCATCGTAATTATAATTCAAAAAATCATAACGTGTTTCGCTTAGTAAGCACTTTATATTTTTAAGAATATCCACTAGAATATTCCCACCATTTTCAGTTTCTAAAGAATAATTCCTGACACTTAATTTTACATTGTCAAAAAAGCTTGAATCGCCTTCAAAATATGATGAAACTTCATTTTCCAAAAAGCGCATTAACGATCCTTTTATGGAAATTTCCAATTCATTCAGTGATAGACTGCATAGACTAATTAAATGCGAATGAGTTACTTCCAAATCTTGTAGTATCACCCGGTCACCTCGAAAAACATTTAATGGAATGGCATCCCTAAATTCTTGCGAATCATAATTGCTGATAACTATCGGATTAATGGGCGCACCCAAAAGACCACTTAAATCACCTAAACGGCTATTCATTTCTTCAATATACCGATACGTCACAATCCAATAACTAGTCTTACCTAAAGAGTTCAACAGATCAATCAATCGATTTAAATTCGGTATGACCTTGACACTGTGGATTTCCCCTGAATCAAAAAAATCAATGCATCCGGCGATTAAAGCAAACAAGAAAAGACGCTTCTCCTCATCTGAAAACCTATATTCCCATAAATCTTCGAAGTCAAACCAATCACCTTGATTGATTTTCAACAATACAGAATCAATATCTAACTTGACATTAACAACTGCATCTTGATTGATGGCAATCTGTTTTAGAAACTCAAGATCTCTATACTTCGAAGCTATCAAGGCGAAGTGACTATTCCAACGGATTCGATCTATTCCCTTTACTTTCCAAATGCGGTTTGCTACTAACAAATCAACTCCTTTGAGTTTCTCATAACTATCCTGAGAAAAGAAAGATGCTGCAGCCATATGATCTCCATAGAATTCTTGCAAATAGGTCGAAACTTCTTCATTAACGATATTCTCCGCCAATTCTAGAGATAATAACTGCTCTATCAACAAGAGGTTTCTGCGTTCGATATTCCCTATTTCCCCAAGGATAAATGCCCTAAAATTCTCGTGATACAGGATGAACCGCCCAGCGACAGGCGAGTTAAAAAATCTGCTATAGACCAACAAATCATCCAAAACACGAACGTTGTTTTTCTCATTTAAAATCGCAGATAAAAATCCTACGCTCACTTCCCTCTTCAACAAGGACCAAACCGCGAAGAACTCCAAAAACTTCTTGCGGTCGCTTACATTTCTCGCGGGAGGTAATGCCTCTTCATACATGCCAACTAAGCCCTGGGGTAAGGCTGAGGCGTTGTCCTTGTGCACTGAGCCGGAAAGCAAGCCGGCGTGTATCATGCGGAGATATGTAGGGTCAATCATCTCCATGCTACCGCCCCACGCTCCATAACAGTCTGGATAAACTCCTCCGACACCTCAAACTGCTTTAACGCTTCTCGAACAGCCGCTTCCGTTAACCCTTGCAAGGGCTGCAGGAGCTCGTTCATCTCAAGGGCAAAGCGCCCATCGAGGCGAAAGCCCTCCTTCGTTTTATCCGGTAAGGCGCGATAGGTGAAAATCCACTTCACGAAATCGGGCGACTTCCAATCTTCTTCGGGTTCGTCTTTTTCGTTGTAGGTATAGAACCAATCCGAGACTTTCAACTGACTATTGGCCACTGCGGCTTCGTCGAGACCGTCAATGACAATCACCAACGGCTTGCCTTCGTATTTCTTGGTTGGCACGTAGCAATCGTGCAATAAGGTCTGAAATAACTTAATGGCATCATGGTAACGCGAGGGCAATCGATCCATCTTGCGCTGCAGGGCTTCATCTTCCACCTTCCAAACGCCGGCTCCATTCATGCCGGGCATATTCTTGCCCTGCAGTATGAAATGATACAACACTGCATGCAGACTGTTGGCCATACCCGAACCGCAATAATGGTACATCACCGGAGTACCATCCTTCAATAGCCCATCAATAATACCGGCGGTGAGCGCTCCCTTTCCCATTCCGGCCTCTGAGTAAATAGGCAATACGTTGTTGGGTGAGTCGCTCTTCACCCAATCCAGAACAGACTGCACTTCGCGCTCTCGCCCCACAAAACAATCGAGGTAGTATTGCATGCGCTCGCTGTGGTCGAACACCTGCCCTGCGCCTCCGCGCAAAGCTTGCTGCATGGGCGCGAATTTTTGATTGATAGGCAAATTGATATCCGGGTGCGTTTCATCGCCATAGACTGTATTGATGAACTTGGCCTTCGACTTATTGTCATACAAGCCTTGAAACAAATAGGGCAAGCCTTCCTGCGCGCCCTTTTGAACGAAGGGGTGGAGCTCCAATGTTTTTTTGCCTTGTTTCCAGAAGTAGCCATCCTTCTTGAGCTGTACTTCACCACCCTCAAACAATGCGAACAGACTCGCCATTTCATCGAGCACCTTCATCCCCTTCTCCACCTCTTTGATGTGCTCGGGAACAAGTCGTATGGACTGGTGAACATACTTGTTGCGAAACGTCACAAAGCGGTCGAGCATGCTGTTTTTATTGCTGTCGCGCGGAATGGCTTTTTCCCATTTGCTATCGGACTGCATCGAAGCATACCACAGGTTTTTCCAGTTGGTATCGCTTGGCAGGGTTTCGCGCAAATTGTCGACCACCTGCTTCATAAACAAAGCGTCGTTGTCGGAATTACCGTCGTGGAGTTTCTCGCTCATCTGGATGACGGCGCCCATGCGCAAAAACAGCGTGCCCATGCCAAGGCCGGCCATGAAGAGGTTGTTGAGGTGAGAAGACTCGCTTTCTATCCAAGCAGTCACATCAGGACCTTGGAGTTTCGATTTTAAATCGAGGTATCGGCTGTGGTATTGGTGGAATGGGGTCATAGGGAAAATTTTAAACGCTTATTTACAAATTACGCACTTCAGATGCCTTAGTCCATACCTGTGACGGAGCCCAAAATGTTCCTTTGAAATTCTGAGGTATGTTCCCTTGGGAATCATTCACGGCATGTGACAATTGGGCTATTGAGTCTATTAAAACTTTTAGATCGTTTTTTCGGGTAGAATCCAAATTGTTGATGACTCTCTTCAAATACGCGAAACTCCTTTCAAATTCAATTTGATTTTGTTGCGCACATCTAATAAGAACTATGTTCCAAAGAGAACTATACCGAATAGAATCCTCGCTCTTCTGATAGACCAATTGATATTCACTAATTGCAGCATCGTATTCACCAAGATTGACCAACCAAAAGCCGCGCAAAAACCTTGAACGTGACTCCAGCCTTGCCGTTAAGGGCTTAACAAAATTTCCATCAATGAATCCGTGTTTTGGTGTTTTTGAATTTCGAAAGGCCTTATCTTTCAAAGCCTTTCTGCCCGAATCAACGTATTCCCGTCTATCATCGGCTTCTGCTTGAACAAACTCCCACATAAACATCAACATTTCGTAGTAGATCAAATCGTTCATGGAGCCAGCTACAAATAACTTTTCACATAATTGATACTGGTCATATTTTAAAAATAAAACCTTTGAAAAATTTTTATACTCCTGACTTTCGGCATTACTTGACTTTATGACACTCAACCTTTGATAATATTGCATAATATCAGAGTGACGCCGGGCAGAGTAATAGAAATTAGACTTAATTAACCATTGAACCATTTTGGACCGTAATGCAAGCACAAACTCAAGGTCGTCGCCTTCCGTGGCCATGATTATTTTATCCTCAATCTTTCGTATACTTTCAATCCCTTTATCAACACCTCGGTCAAATTCGCTCCCTAATAACTTGTTTGCATGCAAAAGGAAACCAACTCGTATACAAGCGCCAGATAAAGAGTTTGAGCCAAAGGAAATTAAGGTAAATAAACCATAATATTTCTTGATAATCCTACCATAACTTAAATACTTAAAGAAATATCGGAAAGTTCCAATCAAATTACTCCGATGTGATGAGCCATACTGAATTTCATTCAATTCCAATCTATTACGAAAAAGACTGTAGGTGTTTCGAAATGTAAAAAACAGGAAGATCAAAAAAGGAATCATCAAAAAACATAATAAAAACGCATCTGAATTGTTACCCTTCACAAGAGTGTATATGGTAAATAACATAAGACCGGCAGAAGCATAAAAAGAAGTAATCTCAAATAAACGAAGGAATTTATTCCTGCCAATTTTTAAATATGAATTACTAATCTTATCGAACTCTTTTAAATAATAATCATAAACACGATCTGAATAAAACGACTTCGTTAACTCAATATATTTCTTGATGAAAAAAATTGACAAATCACTCGCCCGATTAAAAGACTTTTGATCAATCTCGACCTTTATCAACAATAACAATGCCTTCAACTGCAGCTCTCTCATTCGCCTAAAATCGTCAATTACGTCCGTTTTATATTCTTCAATTCTATCAACAATAAAAGACAAGAAATATACTTTCTCCGATGCCTCACGTACATCTTCTATACGACTATAAATGATACTTAAAAACTGAAATTCTGATATTCGCTCGTACTCTTTAATTTGAGCATCATCTTCCAATCGTCTAGCCAGATTCAATTCATTGAAAACCTCCCGGATAGAAGTGTCCTTATTAGCCGGTAAGTCATCCAGCGCTTTTGACCTCACCTCCAGATATTTTACATAAATAGGATTTGCAGACCGCTTCCAATCATCGTATGGAAATCCTGAAATATCCGTAATATTATTTACAACTACAGAATCTGATTTTTTAGAATAAGTCGAATATTTGCCATTAGATCCTGAACGTTGATTCCATAAATACAACGCATCTTTCTCATCAAAAACAGCTACAGGAAATAACACAATATCATCTTCCCCCATTCGATTTCCCGGCTTATAATTTCCCGATCCCGCTAAAACGGGTAATTTTCTATTATCAAAAGTGGTGGGATTTAAGTTAGCGAACATTGAAAATTCCCTTGCTTCAACATATTGATTCGCCTGTATAGGGATTACTTCCAAGGCATAAAACGGATTAAATGAAATCCGATTCATATAGTCTTGAATTTTATCCAAATCAAAACTTGTAATCGGTCGTGTCGAATGTGCTTCGGCGTTTCTTATTTCAAGAAGCTCAGAAAATAACGAGTCACTTGTTTCAAATAAAGCTCGAAATTCCGTCATTCTTCCATGAATGCTTTCACCGGCGGGGATAATTCGATTTATTAAGCGCGACAATGATAAGCAGACTCCTATGGAAGGTGGTTTCTGGAATAAGTTAACGAGCTGTACCTTGATATTATCCGGAACATTCTCTCGCCGATTCTTCATCAGCCATCCGACATGCACACTCAGGTTAAACTTAACGATTGCTTCTAGCCAGAGCTTGAAAACTGAAGTGCGAATATTTATGTCAGATGAGGAAAGAAATTCTTGATGTAATTCCTTTATAGGATTTTTAAATTCTGTCATGGTTGGGAATTATATAGATAATACTTTATGTTGATACTCCAATTTCAAATCGCGGCGGCCTAGCGACAGGTAAATGGGGGTCACTTCGGTCATGGTACTGGGGAAGCCATACAACTCATCGACCGTGTCGGGTTCAAACGCTTCACGACTCGAATGAACCCAGGGGTGCAGCAGTGCTACAATTTCATGCACATACTCAATGGAGTACTCGTGTTTATCTGCAAAGCGGCGAGCGTATAGCTTTTTCTCCGTTGCCAATTCTTGAAGCACCGATGCAAGAATGGATTCAAGCAGCTGCACGTCTTCGCGCTCATCGGCCTTCTCGTGCGAGGGTCCTTTAAAACGTAAGTAATTGCGAAGTACTGCTGTAGCCTGTTCACTGCTGGGAACAACCGGTGGATGCTCCACCGTGGTAAAGCCGTTGAAGAACGCATTGAAATGCTCGTAATGATGACCGACGGCCACGAGCAAAATATCGTTGTCGTAGAGGATATTGTTCAATCGCGTAACATGCTGCGGACTGAATAGCGCCAGGTGGATGCGATTGATCATGACGATAACCTTATCCGATGTGAGCTTGCGCGCGGCCGCCAGTTGTTCTTCGGGCTTCTTGTTCTTGCTTTTGGTTTTGCCTTCGGGATTGAGCACCTGCAGCAGTCGATTCAACAGAAAAACACCTGTATAGCTGAGGCCTTGCTCGTATAGCCCATATGCAATCACACGTGTATTGGGTATGGCCGAAAGCTCTAGGTTAATCGCCGCGAAATATTCGGCAGCGCGATCATCCGTTGGATGAACCCAAACGGCGTATGCACCTCGGTTATTTTTTGAAACGAACTCTCGTAGATCCGATGCGTTCTTTTCCGGTAGCGAGGCAGCCGTGCTCTCAATGATGGCCTGTTCATTTTCCCAAAACGTAGGTTTCTGCTCGGCAACGATGCGTTGAGCCAACTCGCCAAACGAACGCATGCCGTAATAGTGGGTCCACTCCCCTTCTTCAGAGATGTTCCAATATCCGGTGAAACATCCGGCACGGCAGAAGTGGTAGTCAGCTTCGATTTCGAAGAATTGAACCGCATGCAAATCGATGAGCAGCTGTCCGATGGCATCCGCCTCTTCGCGGTTCTTCTCCGGGGGAAGCACGAAGAAACCGTGCATAACCTGATTGCGCAGTTCCGACAAATGGTGCACCCGCTCTGCCAGGCGCAGCCCACCCTCTGCCTTCTGCCAGAAGAAGGGGTAGCGAGCGGAAGACTGCATAGCGGGACATTCCTTCACCATGTTGGCCGCCCAGCGAAAGAGCGGTCCGGCGTTGTAATCGTGCCCGGAAGAGTTGAACAACTGCACAAGAAAGTCGTTGTACACTTCCTTTTGCGGAGCATGTTGCAGGTAGTGAACAACGCCCACCGCCGCAATTTGATAGAGCACCTCCTCGGCCAGTTCAACAAGTTCATCGGCGGCATAGGCCTCCGTCTCGCTTAAGGCCGCTCTTATAGCCTCGTGTATTCTCGTGTTATCGTTAAAAAGCGCGCGCGCTTGATCGAGCAACGCGGAGCGTAAAAGGATATCTTCCATAGAACGTGTTTAGGGTTGGGAAGATAATGGAAAAACAAAACACGCCAAGACAATGGACACTTTTCCACGAATGCAACAGTTGAAGTGTTAATGCATGGGATGAAATTTATACTTTTTCGCGGCGAATCCTCTTTGTACACATTTCGATTCTTTTTTCATTTTGTGTACAACATCAGAATCAAAAAAACTGTACACATTTTTCATTTTTTCTCCGATTCGTGTACAAAAGCCGTACACATTCTAAAAAAATAATTAAAAATGTGTACAAGGTAATCGCTAGAAACAATTTTTAAAAGCCTCGAAAAAAAAGATTTCCTGTCATCAAAGAACACCTTCTCCGCAGAAATCCGAACTTCAATTCAACATTTTATCAATTACTCGAAAAAAACAACCTTGGATACATTTTTCGATTTTATTTTGAATTTGTTTACACACCCTATAAACATTTTTTCAAAAAAGTCGATAATGTTCACAACACCTAATTTTTTTAAAGGCAACAAGAAATGCCGCTAAAGCATTTCGGACGAATACAATTGTTCCGGAATGAAATTTCGTCTGATTAAGAATAAGGTTGTTTTGAAACTTTCAAAATTGCTGAACGCAGATCCTACTCAACATCCGCCTCCTGCGATTATAAAAACCCGATTGTCATGCCTACGGATGATAATCTCAAAGTAACATCCGTTGAGGAGCGGACAGAAATAGAAATCCTTTACCTCGTTTGTATTTCCATTGGAATCCTCTATTTCCGAAACGCCATTCAACACAAAGCCCTTCAGCGCATCCATTTGATAGGACACATCCGAATCCATCATGGAAGGACCTTCCTTGAGCGTGGTTTCGTAAATTTCAGTGAAGTTCGCCCTAGCCATGAGATAAGCCTCTTCGAGCGAAATACCGGGGACAGAAAGAATCTCAGTTCCTCCCTCGTAATAAACGTCGCTGAAATAGACAACGGTATCTGTCTTCAATCTGAAGAGTTGTGTTGCCCTCACGGAAGGTCCCATATTGAAACGATGGTAGTCAATTTCTAAATAGTCCGAAACAGGGTTCATCCATTTTTTAGCATAGGCATGCAAATCAGCCCCATTGATCTCTGGAGCCGGCAACGTCGACAAAAACCCGTCGAACAAAAACCCGGTTGCGCCGTTGTACTCAACCTTCACCCAATTACCTTGTATACCTTCCACAGTCTCCGGATTGGCGCTGCTTTTGGCTTGTAAGGTCTTTACACGAGCGCTGTAGGGTATTTTCTGCAGCACAGTGCCCTTAGGAGCGTCGCGCAGGTTCATTCCTGAGGTGGCGAGAACGTTGAGGGTTTGGCCGGTTGTGTAGTTTTGGATGGCCAGAGAGTGGAAAGAAACAATGCTCAACGCAATGATGAAAAATAGATTTTTCAGTTCACTAAGTGATTGAATAGGCGTATTCATATGTTTTTTTTTTATATTATATTTTTCAAGGATTTAACCAAAGCAATTTCGCTTCCTGAATTAAAAATAATTAATCCCGATTCGAAAACCCAACCCCTGTGCTGGAAGTGTAATAGTAAGCCGGAATATTTACCACCGGGTTGGTATCATACATCGATTGATAGTTGAACTGAAGAGAAAGCCACGAGTTAAACTTGACGGAAACATTCAGCTGGGCTGCCCAACGAAAAGAGAAACGATCGGCACTAAAAGGCATTTGAAAGAAGTTGATGAAACTCAATTCTACATGCTTACCGATATTGGATGTCATGCGTAGCACATTGTTCGACTTGAGCATACTGCGACTCACAGTGCCCAGCGTTACATCCGGACTACCCGAACTATTCCAACGCTCTTCCTCCAGCATAGCACCTGTTGACAGCTGGAAGCAAAAGTTGTCGCCTCGGTATGCATCGAACCGCAGGTTGGCCCCCGCCAAGTTTCGCATCACCAATCCGCGACCTGCGTCAATTTGTTGCTGCAGAAAGAACTGAGGAGCGAGGCGTCTATGAAAGTGAGGTGTAAATCGAACGTAGTAATATCCGCTGTTGATGAGCACCCCATCGCTTGTACCCGTGTTGAGGTATTTTCCATTGAATAATACTTGGTGCTTATCGTTGCGATGATAGACTCCCTCGGCAATAATGCCATAATCGTATACCATCGTGCTCTGTTGCGATAAGTTCCCGCTGAGGCCTATCCCCCATTTGAAATCGTTTTTTGCCAGCGAATCGAGAGGAGTCGTCGGGTCTTCGATGTTAAGGACTTGGGCGGTTGTACTATGATCTGCTAGCAAAATTATCATCGCAACCAAGGAATATGAAAAGCATCGATTTAACCTTATCACTCGCTTCATTGTGAATTTTTCCGCTAACATATGAATTCAGATTATATTCGAAACCGAGTTTTTATAAAGACTAAAATGGAACTAACCTTTAAACACTGCCTTCTAAAAATCGTTGGGGTATTTGCCTACGATGAAAGAACGCACAACTCCCTCTTTCCAAAAGCAGGCTATACTCCCATGCTGAGCCTTGAGCTACATCCTCAAGCTTATTCTCAAATGAGTCCAAAAGAAAGAGAGGACGCCATCGATAAAACAATTTCTAATTACAAGAACATCTACTACTCGGAGTTTCGTGATTTCATGTTCACGGGTAAGGACAGGATGGATGTTGATGGATTCCGAAAAGAGAAAATCAGCACATTTCAGCGCGACAAACAACTATCGGGGAAGTTTCAATACGAGCAGTACAAGAAAGAAATCGATGCAATAGAAATAGTACAATTTGAATTTAAATCGGAGCGGCAAGAAATCTATTTGTTCCCTGATGGTATTGGCATTTTCGCTTTAACTCTATCGCCGCTGAACGATAAGATAAAGGATTTATCGCAACTCATCAACCGTGCAAGGTCATTTGAAACCGAAGTTCTTGAAAATGACATCACCATTCCATTTTACAAATGGATTAGTCGTGAGATTCTTATAGACATTCCATTAGTAGGCGATAATCTAGAATCTGACGAATACAGCGGCTCTAAATTCAAGGTATATACCGTAATCGATATGCCCGAATCGAGCGCTGATAACCCCTATGATCGCGACCACCTCTTGTATGAAATAGGCACCAGCTCGCCCATTGGATCCGTTGCAGGCTTCGGTTTCGCTAAACCATCCGAGACCTATTATCAAGAGCTCTTGCAAAATAAATTAAGCGCGTTTCACAACTATGAGGGAATTGGCCTGCTCGACTCATTTACAGTGATAGGAACAAACAACTATCGCCCGTTGAACTCCAACACGAAAGACTTCGCTTTCCACAACTGGAACCGCGTTTATTTCGGGATTTACATGTACAACCTATTCGTCCGGTATAGCTTATTCAAATTCAACGCGCAGTTTTTATCGGATCCTGTAAAGTACCGCGACAAATTCCAGCGCTTCCTCAATAACTATGACTTCCGCCACATTTCCTTCAACTTCTTGCCGAATATGATTTTCGATCGTATGCGCCAAGCACTTGGGGTGAATGAAGAAATTGAAGTCTTTGAGAAACGTTTAAGTAATCTCGCTTCTACCATTCAAGAAGATCAAGAGAAGCGTCAAGCATTTCTATTGACGCTGATATCGGTAATCTCCGCGCTCGATGCAACCGAGGCCATAATGGGTTCTATAGAGAACGTCCGTGCCCGTTTAGAATGGGGTATGTTTTCATTCTACTCGATATTCATAATTCTACTGCTAACCGGTGCCACATTTGTACTTAGATATCTATTTCCTCATCACGCAAAGAAAGTAGAACGGTATACTCGTAAAAAGTTAAAGCGCCGAAAGGAAAAATGAAATACAACTTTTATTTCAGCGATGCTGGACGCAAGCATGTAGTTCGTCATTTCGACATTGAACATCTTGCGGGCAGTCACTTCTTGAAAAGTACGTTTTCCACGCCGGATGATTTATTGTCCTATTTGAACGCAACAGCCCCAATACAAATAATACCTCAATCGTCCGGCAAATCGGCATTCTGTTTCCGCATTACCGACGGGCGAATGGCAGGTACTTCTGGTCTGGCTCAACGATCCCAATTGCCTGCACACGCCATCGTGCGCGAGATTCGGGAAGGTTATTCCATTGAAATAGGACTGGTATCACAGTTGCCATTAACAGCTGAGTTTTGCATAATTGCTCAAAAAACTGAGGAAGGCCTTTCTATCATCACCGCCTTCCCCGGCGAATATGCTCGTCCTTTTGCGCAAAAAGGCCAACCGAGAGAAGAATATGAGCTCAACAAAAAGTTTTGGGAAGAAAATGTATTATTGAAACAGAAAAACACGATGCAATGAGGAGATTCCTAGCTATAACCATCATGGTCCTTTCATTTAGTAAATCGCAGGGACAGCAAGAGTCATTTCTTTTTCGCTCCCCGCTGAGCTTCTACAACACCGACATTCTCTCCTATCTGCAGGTGCTGCACAAAAACCAGCAATACGAGAAGATGGTTCCGTTTTTCACCGGGCCCCTGATCTCCGGGAAATCAACGAGCGAACTAGCGAACTTTCTTGCCGACGTACCCTTTGGTTATAGCATGAAGCGCGCGGGTATTCGTGAGATAGAGCCAAAACAGCGTTGGTCTCTCTCTTACACACGCACAATTCTGGGCACGCAAGAAACATTCAAAATTGATTGTGTGCTCGAGCGAGATTCGTGTCGGGTAGTGTTGGATGAAAAGAGTAAAACGGCCATTTTTAAACAATGACCCCGTATAGCGCTCAACCTAATTCAATTTAAATAATCACTACCTATCTTCGCCATTATGCATCACCACAACACTCCGATTGCCGTTTGGCACAGTCAACCCTTTGAGGTTCCTGTGCTCGATGCAGGCATGCGGTGGGCGTTGGTGAGGTACCGCAATCCGCGCGAACAGCCTCGCACCTTTTCGCTCATGCGGAATTTGTTCGTGGTTCGCAACGGTCAAGCCTTTGGCGCCGTGGGCAATGAAAGGTGCACGTCAATACGCGTGTGGCAGTTTCGGTGGTGGATTGGAGTGCCTCGCTATAAACGACTCCAACTGGCGGTGCGCAAGCTTTCGGAGAAGCGTATGCCTGTGGTGAATATGACAACGCCAATGCCAAGCGTTGTTGCGCAGGTGGCAAACGAACTGCAGAACAACTTACTGCGAAACGATAACACACCGCATATTATCATTCACATGCAACCGAACACACAACTGAACGTCGTAAATCTCAACTTATCACTCCACGCAATTAACGACGAACCAAATCTTAAGGCTTTCCACGACTCCCTATAATCCTACAATCCTACTCTCCTATAATCCTCAAGATCCATGTCCACAACCCCCTACTCTTCTCCCTCCAAGACAACCCGCTTCCTGTGGTGGTGCGCGGGTGCCGACTCGCACTTCCTGATGAAGTCTCCCATGCAAGACCGAGTGAAATACGCCGGAATTGGTGGTATCGTGTTCTCCACCGGCCTCTTGGCTTCCTTTGCGGGTGGCTTTGCCTTTAACACTGCCTTTGGACCGAAAGGACTCGCCGGTGATGATGTTCATTCCATCGGGTGGACCATAGGATGCTCCGTATTCGGCATTTTGTGGGGACTTCTCATTTTTAACCTGGACCGCTTCATCGTTTCAAGTACGGGAAAAGGGGATGGTACGGATGCCATCACACTTCGCGAATTCGGACAGGCCGTTCCCCGTTTGATCATCGCTCTCATATTAGGCTTCACCATTTCGAAACCATTAGAATTAAAAATTATCGAGACAGAAATAAATGTTGAACTGAGGAAGAAGCAGCAGGAAAAAATGGATGAGTTCAACAAAAACACAGATGCGAAATACAAAGATGAAATTGCGCTCATTGACACAGATATAACAAAACTGGAAACAGATCGAAGCGTGCTAGTTACGCGACAAAAAGAAGCCGAGCAAGAATACATCGATCAAATGCAAGGTCGATCAGGCAATGCCGGTTATGGTCCCAGAGCCAAGCAACTCGAAGTATTAAAGAATGAAAAACAAAAGGAAATAACTGACTATGATGCTCAGCACGCCTCTGAACTCGAGGCACTAAAAAAACGCAGGGAAGAAAAGATGGCCGCTTGGGAATATGATCGAAATACGGTCAACAAGAAACAGGCTGAGAATCTCGATGGCCTGCTTGAGCGCATCAGCATTGCACATGACATTGGGTATTGGCTGGGAATTGCACTCACACTCATTTTCCTCTGCATAGAAATGGGCCCTATCTTCTTCAAGATGATGCTCACCAAAGGCCCCTACGATTACATGGTCGAAAACCAGAATTACCTTATGAATGTAGAGAATGGTATATTAAAAGAAGATCACATTTACCAGGGCACCAACGGAATCATCCATATGGAGAAATACCGTTACCTCGAAGTTGAGAAGGCGAAGAAAGATAAAGAGGCGAAGCTCGAAGCTCTGGGTCGCATCAACCAACACATCATTGGTTCTTGGGAACAAATCAAGATGAACCAGGTGAGTCAAAATCCACAAGCGCATTACACCGAAAACAATCCCAACACCACGGCCTGATGCTCGTTGTATTCGGACTGAATAAAGACATCTGGAACCAAATCGGTGCCGCTGAACGAGCTCAATACACTTGGGCAGCTCGACTCTATGTACTGTCGTGCCTTCTCAGCGCAGCGGCCGGCGTGCGGTTTATGCATCAGCTTTCCGATTCGTATGCTATCGGTGTGTTGGGTGGTTTACTGGTAGGTTATATCGTTTCGGTGGTTACACGCATTGCGCTCATTACGATGGTGTCGTTGCCTCTTTTGCCTGAACAGGCTCCGTCAGTGCCAACCAATGCAGCTGCGGCTGCTATTCCTCAGCCATCTATTTCAACTTATACCTCCAAACTGATATCATTCCGCGAGCAGCTTCCTGATTTCTCTATTGTATTCAGGTTGCTCATTATCGCCATGATGTCGCTCGTGGTAGCGCTTCCCATCGCTGCCCTCATCGGTTATGTTGAGGCCGAGAACATCAGCGCGCAACGCCGTGCAGAGGTGATCGCTGAATTCAAAGCCAACTACCCCGACATGTCCAGCGAACAAAACCGCGTTCAGTTGGCCAATTTACAATCCGATCATTTTCCCATACACGTTTACCTAGAACTCGTGCACCGGCCTGTTGGTTTATTTTCAATCTGGTTCACCGGCGCTTGTTTTCTGATTCCCTTCTTCATGCTGTGGCACCTGCGCAGAGGAAGTCAATTTCAGTATGCCAAACTGAACCGCGATATGCTCGTGCACCAAATAGAAACGGACTATGCCATGACGCTCGAGCAATCGCGCCGCATACAACAAAACAGATTTGGACTAACCGAGTGCATTCTACCCCACCAGGCGTGGCTTGACGCTCCTTTCAATACGCGAAGCATCGAAGAACAAACACAATACACCTTAGAAACAGAAACTGCATTCATCGAAAGACTGAAGAGCTTGTAAGCATGGCGCAAATCGTTAAATATTATAGTGGAACCTTTCATGCCCAGTTTGAAACGGGCAAGGCGACTCCTATATACGCGCACATGAATACCGCAGATGTAGAACTGCAGCCGCGCTTCATGCTGGAAAGTGCCATCGAAATCGATGCGTACACGTATGAAACAGCTACATTGAATCCCCCGCAGCCTTTCTTGCAGCGCAAACTCACGGATGCCATTGAAATCATCTTCGGAGCAACATCAGCCAAGCGTGTTACTCTAAAGGAAGTTACCCTTCAATGGACCGACGACGATGTAAAACACCAGCGCGTGTGGTCGTTTATGGCAGAGAAAAACGGTCGACGACACGGCCGATTAAAGGCGCATGGCCTTGTGGCCGTTGTAGAAGACGTGCCCGATGAACCGAAGGATTTCCTGTTAGACACCGGGAATATAGTCGCGAATCCCTCCGTTGCTCCAGCAGCACAAAATGTGGTCAATCCAACTATCGCTCCTGGAGCACCTGTGACACCGGCCGCTCCTACCCCATCCCTGATGTCGCAAAGAGGATGTTCGCCATTTCGCGCATTGGGCGGCGGCATGCCCGGAGGATGTGGTCGCCGAGGATGTGGGTTTCTCGCCATCATTCCGCTGCTGTTTTTACTGCTCGGAATGCTCCGCCAATGCCAGGAAAGCGGACGACCGAACGATGGAGCAACTGTTATTCACGACACGGTTTATGTCGATCGTGTGGAAGAACGTGTGGACACCCTCACCCTCTTCAAGACCGACACCATTCAGATGGTCGACTCATCGAAACAGACTATCTTCAAACCGGTGGTACTACCCAATGTGCAGTTCTACACCAACAGTGCGAATTTGATTCCGACTTCGTTAAGCGACATCCAGCAACTCGCGCAACACCTTATCGATACACCCGAGCTTGACGCTATTGTGATTGGTCATACCGACAATGTCGGCGAAGCACAATCGAACCTAAAGCTTTCGCAGCGCCGGGCGGAAACCGTGCGCAATGTGATTATATCCATGGGTGTTGAGGCCAATCGACTTACCGCAGTTGGCAAAGGAGATAAAGAACCGAAAACCGATAACAGAACCGAAGAAGGCCGCTTGATGAATCGTCGCGTTGAAGTGCAACTCGTGCAAACCTCAGTTCAAGAAAACAAGACCACACTCAAGCAGTGAAACCCGCCGGCACATATCTCCATTTTGAAGGCACCTACCGCGGCGTGTATCGCGGTGGTAAGGTGAGCAGCGCTTTGGGCACTCATACGTTTAAAGAGATTGACTGGGTGTGGCTTGAAGTAACTCCGCTTACTCAACTGGGTTCGCGTAATGTTCAGCAAGAGCGTGTGCTTGATTTTTATTTCGCGCCACAGCTGCCCAAGAAATCAATGTTTCGACTTCCGGGAAACCAAGGCACAAATGTTATACTTGTTGGTCCCGAAAAGAAAGCGTTTGCCGGAACTATCTATGACGTAGTGATGTGGCAGCACACCATTGGATCGAGCGACGCCGAGATTACCATCAAGGACCCCAATGGAAAAGCCGTAGCCATTGACGCGCTGGAGATCAGCGGAACGATTCGCTTTTCCATACCCGATACGACCGTAGTGGCACCACAGCCCACCTTGACTAATGCAGTGCCACCTACGCATGTTGCAGGCACACCGTTTCAACCACCGGTGGTCAACTACGCGCCGCCTGCAGCACCCGCATTCTCGAGCCCCGTGGCAGCACCACCTCTTACAGCGGCAGCGCCCGCCTCGCCGGGAACAGCTTCCGGGTGCGGTGGAAATATTGCAGCATTCCTTTTCGCACTAGCTATCCTGAAATGGATGCCTGTGATTGGCATCATACTCATCGTAGGCCTCATCGCCAATGCCGTAGGTACCAAAACCCCCAATGGTGTCAATGCGAACGGACAAAAAGAGAAGGTAGGATGCTTCACTATGGTGCTCATGCTCGTGGCGATTTCGACATGCGTGCACTCGTTCATGGCTGCGCCAAGACCTATCTTTTATGGCGTCTTGTTTGCGACCTTGTGCTTGTTTGTATCGCGCATTCAAACGCGCCCCATATGGCGAGCGCTGATCGGAATCTTCTTTGTGTTGTGTATGGTTGGCTATTGGGCGCAATACTTCCACTTCGACTGGCAGCGCTTGTTTCAGTCGCGCAAAACGGAAGGTCGCACAACCATTGAACCGCCAGTCCCCATCGAAGTCACCGACAAGGATGGCAATAAGAAAATCGACAGCCTCTTCCATCATCAAATTGAATGGGAAGATTTTTCGCAGCACAATTATGTTGGCGAATACAGCACAACGCTCAGTCAATTCGAACAATCGAACCGGATGCACAATGCGCTAGCCGGCGTGGAAGCCCGCGGCGATGTGCGCACGTATTGGACGAGTATTTACCAATCGCTGGCCCGCAACGATCAGACGAAACTCGACAGCATCGTGAACTACTTCCAAACGCAACGCGATAGTTTGCGGTTGAACCCTACAGAAACTGCAGAGGCCGTTGTTACGTTCATTCAAGAAATCCCCTACTACTTATTGCATGACGGCACATGCGAAGAAGCCATGTCACAAGGCAATGATTTTTTGAATGAATACCACTCCGAAGGGAAACCATGCTTAGCAGGCGTCGTAGCCGGATTGCAGAGTCCCTATGAGTTTGTACACAACCTCAAAGGCGACTGCGACACTCGCAGTGTCTTGTGCCATACGATTCTCACCAAGCTCGGCATACCCTCGTC
The DNA here is from genome assembly GCA_044348775.1 of Flavobacteriales bacterium. GTDB lineage: Bacteria > Bacteroidota > Bacteroidia > Flavobacteriales_D > Sanyastnellaceae > JAIBBG01. The sequence goes on from JBIKSC010000002.1 coordinate 34,419, forward strand.
GGTGTGGGTGAGCGAAGCGTACGGGCACTCCATTATCGGCATAGGCGTGGCCGGTGCAGGCAACAATTACAAAACCGTGAATGGTCAGCGCCATTTTGCAACAGAACTTACCGCCAAAGGATTCCGTGTGGGTATGATCAGCCCCGATCATACCGACATGGACAACTGGCTTATCACCATAACAAACCCTTAGTACTATGCACCTCTTCATCTTTGTACAAGCAGCCATCGCATTCGTCATCGGCATCTCCTCGTTGTATGCTGTTTATTATATTCTGAACCGCTACCTTTCACGCAACATGGGCATTACCGAAGCAAACACCTCGTTTGCAGCCCTTCAGGTAGGCGTAATTCTTTCCACCGCTCTGATGATCTCCTCGGTGGTAGGCCCAGGCCTGAACGCAATCCGCTTTGTGAACCAAAACAGCTTTGAGTTCATGAACATCCTTTACAGTCTGGGATACGTCTCGCTGTTTGTTTTCATCGGAGTGCTATTCACGCTGCTCGTTATCGCCGGCGGTGTGTTCACTTTCTTCCAGCTCACACATGTTAACGAATGGGAGGAAATCAAAAAGAACAACGTGGCCATCGCCATCATTTCGGCTGCCCTTATCCTAGGCCTGGCCATGATCATGAAGGACCATGTGGCCGGGATTTGCGAGGCGTTGATCCCGTATCCGGAAGTGGTGGGAGTTAGGTAGAAACGAAGTGTCTGATATTTTGCATAGATGGAAACAAGATTGATAAATACTGCGAGTACTGCCTTGCAACGATCTCCAATGACATTATTCCGATAACGGCCGTGCTGAGTTCAGAATATCTGGATAAACAATTTACTACTGAAATCGATGACTCGATTAATATGACTGTTGTCAATAAAATACTCACGAATGAAAGGGAGCACGAAATTTGGTTTCAAAAATACCATCTTTCTCAAAACTGAAAATGGCCAATTACTGATTGCTCTCCCTGTCGATGCGCCCCCCCCATAATAGATGGCGGGCACCACGTATTGAACCAATGTCTTCTACTACTTCATGGTCGCCCGTTTCGAGGAGTTGTAGACGAAGTTTGGGATATTGTGAGAATTTTAGCTCGAGACACATTCGCATATTATCCACATCCTGAGGCGAACATGGCTCTGCAACCATCAAGTGTTTTGAACCTTTCGCTTTCATTTTAGCCGCCATTGGACTTGCATGTGATTGTATAATCTGTCTGATTTATTAATTTTCAGAACGCATGGCCTGAAAAAGAGCCTCGCTAGCATTCCAATACTCATTCTGATAATTAATAGGTAATGACTCAATATTTCCTGACCAACTGTAACGGCTGTGGAGGTAATCGGGGTGTTAAAATCCCGTTAGAAAGTTCCACTAAAAGATATCGAAATTGTTATGTCTTCGAATACTTTTACTCAATTGATGAATAGCTTGGCTTTCGCTTATTGGGACTTCCTTTGGAATCTGTAAGCGATGTCGATTATCCAATGTAAAAGAGTAATGTGAAAATTCAACAGAAATATCTGATAGACAATGGAGCCAAGAGAGAATAACTTTGATATTTCTTAATTTTTTTTTATAAAATTGATAAACAAAAGTGAAGACCAGACCCCACTAGAAAAACGGGTCTTATTCCGAAAAGCCTTATTAGTAGGAAAAAATTCAATAAAAAATGAAAAAGTACAGAGTAACATTAAGCCAAACTTACTGTGAACCTTTTGCGGTAACTATTCAAGTGAACTCTCCACTAACATTGGAGGAATTAGAAAATGAAATATCAGATATAACAAGTAAAGGGAATATTGCAAGGTTGTCAGAAGAAGAATTAATTAATACAGGAATAATCAGTGGTTACGTGGAAGGAACTTATTCGACATGGGAGGGAGATTCGGATCCCGTAGGTGAGGTAGAAGTAATTGTGGAAGAAACGGATGATTAATCATTATTTCTGAGGGATTAGTGCCCCACAGTTTACCTCAAACTCTGTGAAGACCTAACAATATAACCAGCCTGCAACAGCAACTCGAAGAAATTGGCGGCAATGTGACTTACAGAAAAAATTTTGATAAAAGAATAATTCTTCCTTCCAAAGGCATATCGGTAAAACACCGCAATATTCTTTTAGCTTCAAAACGTTTCATGTCAAATTCAAAAATATGGACATCCAAACAGCACTATCTGTTCTTTCTATTATAGTTAATATAATAGGATTCTACTTTGTAATCAAACAAATTACTCAACAGGCTCTTGCCACAAGGGGAGAAACCTACACAAGTTTATGTGGTTTATCCTACGAAATTTTAAAACTCATTCATGACAATCCTTATTTGTACGATTATTTTTATAATAACAAAAAATTAGATAAAGATTCTGGTCACAGAGTACAAGTATTAATGTGTTGTGAAATGATAGCAAATTACTGCGATAACGTAACTCTTCAAAGAGAAAATATTCCCAATCATATATGGCTCAGATGGAAAAATTTCATTTTAGGTCAACTTGAAATAAGTTTAGAACTAAAGAACTTTATGCTAGAGTATAAAGAGTGGTATTCCCCTGAAATGATCTCCATTCTAAATGAACTAGGAAATCAAAATTCTGCTTAGAACAACCGGCAAGGCCTATCTTATTCCTCACATTGATAGAAATAGTAGAAATCGCACTTTATAAGTCATTACTACCATTGATTGTCCATCGCTTCCTTGAAATCGGCACAACTCTGTCGTTGTATTGAAATAGCCAGCGCTTAAAGAATACATAGGCGGCATGTCGACGCGGGCAATCTTATGACGACGAAGCAACTCCCAAAAATCATCCGAAGAAGGATTGAGCTCAGCACCGAAGATCTCAGAAAGCAAAGGCCATAACTGGTTCTTCTCACGACCATAGTAATAAGGAACTCTTGCTCCTCCTTCCGGGTTAAATGTTCCGACAAACAAGTATTGCACCTCCCAAGTTGGGATATAAAATGATTCACTACTGAATTGGTGATTGATAGTTTGCATGGTTTATATTTTATTAAATGACTATTCCCTCATAAAAACGGATTGCAATTGACTCAATTACAATCACATAAAAAAACTAGGGGTCTATGAGACCACCAGTTGAAATTCAATTCGGGTATACACCTTATTCATCACCAAATCCTTCAACCACATATACCTCGTTATTCCCTCACCATTCACCCTCTTCACTCCCATTCTCATTTCCTTTCTCAACTTACCCTTCGCATTCACAAAATCAATAATCTTAGATCCATCCTTCGAATAACCAATAATTACACAACTCGCAGGATAATCAGGAAGTGGACTAACCACTTCTTCAAATCTTCTTTTAAACCACCTTTCCTTTACTTCCACCTCTACATCATTCATTCTGCACGACAAAACAAAAACCTGATTTTTCAACATTTTTACTTCACTCATATTATATATAGATTTAAGGGATTACAGAGAAAAAAAAGAACACACTTCACCCGGTACCGCACATTTGCAGTTTCTATTTTCGAGAACCGAAAAATTTTAATAAATAATTATGAGACGCAATTCATGAGAAATAGAAATATATCACTATTTTTTCTATTTGTCAAGTTTTGTTTAAAGATTTCTTGAGATTGAGCATGCTTTCGGATTACAGATAACCGACTGAATCCAATAAATACAAGGGATTCAGAAAAAATTCAATAGCACCTCTTGACTTTCCATTTTAATTGTATTATATTTAAGCGTCAACCCAATTCCGGGTATTTGTTTCACCATTTAAAATCCCAATTTCTATGAAAACACTTGCTGTGCATCCCGACGACCGTACTACCGATTTCCTAAAGCCTATTTACAACCGCTTGTCCGACACTACAGTGCTAACAGGCGGCAACTACTCTTCAAACGAAATGAATAATCTGATTGAATCGCACAACCGTGTCATCATGCTTGGCCATGGTTGGGAGCATGGTCTGCTGAGTAAAGATGCATTTACTCATGGCACATACATTATCAACCAGGCCAACGCAGATGCACTTAGAGCAAAAGACAATTCCGTTTTCATTTGGTGTTACGCCGAAGATTTTGTCGCTCGAAACAACCTGAAAGGAATTTGCACCGGCATGTTTATCAGCGAACCGCTTGAAGCTTTCGTGAACGATGTTGATTACGAGGACTCCGATATTACAGTCTCCAATGATTTGTTTGCCGATCTGCTGGGCGACTCCTTGTTGCGCAATGCCAGTGTAAAAGAGGCCTATTACGATGTATTTCGCGGATATACGTGCCCCACGAATAGCAATCAAGTGCTGGCATACAATGCAGAAAGATGGTATTATTACATGTAGACTACAGAGGGATGAGGGACTAAGGACGAGGGACGTTCTATTTCGTCTTCAGATTTTGTTGGGCGGTTAGGATGCCGGAGGTTAATAATCGCATTAACTCTTCAGCCTGATTGCTTAGCTGATCAGCCGTCAAATTATCAATGAATCCAAGCTCTCGCATCATAGCAATCCAGTATTTCGATTCATTGCACTCCTTCCTCGCTATCGATCGCTTATTGATGAAGTCCAATTTACTCTGTGCATAATCTGATTCCGCACAAAGCGCTCCAATGGCCGTGGAAGAGCGCATAAGTTGTCGGGTTAGAACCCATTCGTTGCTTACTTTCATGATGCTCGAGCACACGCGGTAAGAATCGACTCCAAACCGAAAGGATTTTGTTTTCAATGCTGATTGGATCATTTGTCTGATTTTTTCGACAAACCAAGCACACAGCGCTGGAATAATCTATTCCAATAATATATAAGTTATGCCTTTTTAGAGGGACGACGGACGAAGGGACAACGGACGACGGAGAGACTCAGATTGTCTGTCGTACATCGTCCCTCGTCCCTCTTAATAGTTCCACTTCCTTAAAATATCCAAGATTCGCTTCCTCATAAAAGCACACTCTTCTTCATTGAATACCGGAGTGGATTTGTTTTCTGAATTGAAGATGGTGCAGTTTTCCTCGTTGACCGCAGTAACTAGCAAAGACTTCAGTAGTTGAATTCGCTCTTGGTCGAGTCTAAACTGCTGCTGTTGAGCATTAAACTTCAAACGAGTACTCAGTTCCAGCTTCTTCTCCTCTACTTCAAGACGTTTGAGCTGGGCTTCGTAATATTCAACGTTCATGATGACTTCATGGTCATTCACATACGAAATGTTGGGCGTGAAGGGTTTCATTGACATACTTATGGGGTTTTAATTGTGACTTTGTGATTAATACTCGTGTTGGCGAAACGAATCAATAAGCTTAGAGGGTAATTGTCATTACCTTGAATTTCTCCTCAAAACCGTTTTTGAGGTAATAGTCAATCGCAGCAGAGTTGGCGCTGTGCACGTTTAAACGCAGTGTGTCAGCTTCCATTAAGCGGGCCCAGCCTTGGGCTTCGTCCAGCAGGCGTTGGCCTATGCCGGTTGATCGATATGCCGGAGCAACATAGATATCGCCAAGTGTAGCTTCTATGAGTGAGTTGTACATGCCTGTCACGTATGACACATAAGCCGAACAGTATCCGATAAGCTGTCCATTCGCGCGTGCTACCCATACTTGCTCCAAAAGATCTTCTAGTGTTGCCTTTAAAAACTGGATTTTTCGCTCGTGGTTTCTACGATACATTGTAAAATAGCTGCGATCGAACGCGACATGCTCGCCGATAAGTGCAAGCCATAAGTCGGCGACTTGTTCCACTTCCACAGCCGTCATGTGTTGAATTGAGATTGATTCCAGGGTTTGTTTTGTTTGGTGCATAGGATAATGTTTCAATAGGAGGTTATAACGGAGATGGAAGCGAAGAGGCACATAAGCACTCCGTAAATAATAAAACTTGCCATCAGGTGTTCCATGAAGTCTTTCATTTCCTTCAGGAAGGTTGTTGGCTTGTTTCGCCGGATGACTGATCTAATTAGCCGCGTTAGAACAACGCCCAGAATAAGTGTGTACATAGAGGAAAGGATTAGTGAGAGATATAAGTATAATAAATAACTGAACGAAAGTCAAATTATTTCATGGGAAATATTTCTCTTGACAAACCCATTTAATTAAATTATATTTAAAGCTCATCTAAAATCCATTTACATGCCGAATGACATTACATCCTTGATTGAAATCTTCTTGAAACCCGGCGAAGACCATCCCGTGCTACATGATTTCCCTGAACAATTGGAAGATATACACGACCAGTATTACAAGCATATACTGGTGGATGAGGCGAATACGCTCTGGTATCGGTATATGTCGACCGATCCCATTGAAGACGAGCTCGATGCCCCGCTCCTGCTCTATCGCTTGGCCGCCATTGATCTGGATGACCAAGAGGCCGTAGACTTCGTGCTCACAACCCACCACATTGTCGGCCGCAAGCTGGTAGAAGGAACCACCGCTCCATCCATTGGGTTTGATGAACTATTAAAGTGCTCCGGAGGCTACATCCTATACAAATGGCAGGCAGAGGTCGTCTACCGCACCTATACCCTCTGCACCGCAGAAGAAGCCACGCAGTGGGTAAAGGACTGGAACAAAA
>JBIKSC010000050.1:0-13239 GCA_044348775.1 Flavobacteriales bacterium
TATACACCATAAAGCCGCCACATGAATGCCATGATAGAAAGGAACTCGAGCAACAACTCGCGCTCGTGAAGCTTCCACCGCATATGCGCGTGGTGGTCACAGGCTTCGGGCGAGTGGGGTATGGCGCGGAAGAAATCTTACAATTGCTTCCGTTGAGAAGAGTAACTGAAGCGGAGTTTTTGAATGAGAATTTCGAAGAGCCTGTTTACACTCACCTCGATACGGAAGAGTATTATGTGCGCAAGGATAGAGGTGGTTTTGACAAGGCAGATTTTTACAACAATCCACAATTCTATCAGTCATCACTTCCTGAAACGGTTCGGTCGAGCGACCTGTATATCGCATGCCATCTCTGGGCTTCGGGTAATCCGGTGCTTCTCGCTCAGTCTGACTTACAGCATCCATCCTGGAAGTGCCGAGTCATCGCGGATGTTAGTTGCGATGTAGGTGGGCCTATTGCTTCAACACTTCGTGCATCTACCATCGCTGATCCGCTATATGGCTACAATCCTGCATCAGGAACAGAATGCGATTGGAAACAGCAATACGCGTTGTGCGTCATGGCTATCGATAACCTTCCATGCGAATTACCAAAGGATGCATCGGAAGATTTCGGAAATGAGTTAATTGATAAAGTTCTTCCTCATTTCTTCAACGGCGACCCGGAACAGATTATTTGGCACGCCTCGGAAACGACATTGAACGGTGAGCTTACTCCGCATTTCGCTTATCTGAAAGAATACGCTGAAGGGGCGGCACACTAGTTACTGTCGGTTAAACGTAAAGGTAATGGTCCCGTCTTGCTTGCGCTTGGAGCTGCTGTAATCGAATCGCCATTTTTTGGCGTAGTAAACAGACTCTTCTCTGAGACACGTGTTGGTTGATGAACTACCTTCCTGAATACGCGCATCTGCAACCTTGCCCAGTTCATCTATCGTAACCAGAACCACAACCACGCCATTGGTTTTGCAGCGATAAGTGGGAATAGGATTTTCCATGGGTTCGCGCCCTTTCATATTGAATGAGGCTGTCACGGGGCCACTGTAACTTTTGTTCTGCTGTTCTTTAAACCAGTCGTTCTCGCCTTTTTTATACGTGCTCTTATCCTGCTGATTTCCCTTTGTTTTTGGTGCGATGGTATAATCATTAGAACCATCGTTGAGACGCGCAAACTCCTCAGCTTCCATGGTCTTCAAATCGTTGTAGACCTGTTCCTTCATCTGGCTTGAACTCATGCCGCGGTAGCTTCGTGCTTCCGAAGAGCGCTCGGTGTTTTCATTGGCAACCAAATTTCGTAACTCGGCATTGCTTGAGGGTTGTGGTTGTTGCTGCTCCTCCGGTAATGGCTCTTCTTGAAGCATATCCATTTCCAACTCTTCATAGATTACCTCGTCTTCGGCAACCCGATGGTCTTCTGTCAGCATCTGGGTAACAAAAAGAAGGAATATGTGAACCACCAGCGAAACAATGATAGCCTGATAAACGAATGCCCATCTCTCTTTGGGGCGCTCATCGAGTGCGCGCAAAAACTCCTCGGCACGGGTTGCATTGATCTTCAATGCAGAAGAATCACCGCGGGAGTCTTGATGAGTGGGCTTTATATCAGACATTTAGATGCTTTGCGAAATGGGAAATACGTTCGGCAAGGTAGTCTCTATACAGTGATATGGCCGTAGCGTTCAAAGAGTTATGAAACCACCAACGTAAATTGTCGATTTCTGTTAAAAATGGCTCTTTACATACCACCGAATGCGTTGTTTAGCGTTTGGGTGTATATTAGCATCGATAAAGTCATTGGATTTTATCAATAGAAACGTACAGTTAATACAAACCAATACAATGAAAAAATTATTTGCTCTTCTGGCTTTCGTAGCTATCTGCGGAATTGCCAACGCTCAATGTTCTCAAGCTGCAGCTCAAGGAACAGCCTCTAAACAAGAAACAATGAAGTGCTCTGAGGCCGACAAAGCCAAGTGCGAAAAAGCTGCTGCACAAACCGGTGCTAAGTGTGAAACTACTGCTACAAGCACTGCTGCTACAGAAAAATCTTGTAACAAGGGCAATGCAGGTTCTTGCTGCAGCAAAGGCACAACCAGTGCCAGTGGTTCATGCTGCCAGAAGGGTGGTACTGCTGAAGCTGAAGGAAAGAAGTCTAAGAAAGTGAAGACGATTGCAATGGCAGAGGAGCCAAAGAAATAAATCTCGAAAGGGAAATAAAAAAGGGGTCAGTTTTGACCCCTTTTTTTATTTTAATCCGAAGTGTTTTTCGGCCATTTCCCGAATATTATCACCGATGGCCAGGGCCGCTGTTGCTGCGGGCGATGGCGCATTTAAAACATGAATACTGTGGTCCGTATACTCAATGCGGAAATCGTCGCGCGTGTCTCCATCCTGACGAAGTAATAAGGCGCGGACGCCCGCTCTGCCCGGATGAATATCGTCCATCGTTAAGGATGGTATCAAGGTTTGCAGCGTTTTTAAAAACAAACGCTTCGAAAAAGCTCTCCTGTATTCGTCAACCCCAAATTTCATGTTATTCATGAAAAGCCTCCAGGTTCCAATGTAGCTCAAGGCATCAAATGTGTCGCGCAAACTAAAGTCTGTCTTTCCGTAACCTTCGCGTTTGAAGGTGAATACCGCATTCGGACCACACTCAATTTCTCCATTGACCATGCGCGTGAAGTGTACTCCCAAAAAAGGAAAGTCGGGATTGGGTACCGGGTAAATGAGATGCTTTACCTTATGCTTGGCTTGCTCCGTCAACTCGTAATAGTCACCACGGAAGCCTACTACTTTCTCTTTCAATCGAACACCATCTTTCTTGGCCAGTCGGTCTGCTTGAAGCCCGCCGGAGAATATCATGTAGCGCGCCTTGTATTTCGCTTTATTGGTAACAACGATGGAAACATCACCCATACGTTCAAAAGCAATAGCTTCTTCACCGGTGTGCACCTCACTTTCCGATTGTTTTGCCAATGCCAGCTCAGCCATTTTATCTGTAGCGCCTCTAAAATCGATGATGCCGGTGCAACCAATGTGAACTGCTGAAATACCCTCGCAATAAGGCTCAATATCCTTGATCTGCTCCTTAGTTACGCGAGTCATATTTTCAATGCCATTGGCAATACCATGCGTCCAGATTTTTTCCAAGTGTGGAAGTTCTGCTTCCTTGGTGGCTACAATCAGCTTACCGCAGATATCATGCTGCACACCGTATTGCTTGGCAAACTGTACGAGCTCTCTGCGGCCGTTGACGCAATTTATCGCCTTCAAAGAATCCGGCTTGTAATAAATTCCGGAGTGAATAACGCCGCTGTTATTGCCCGTTTGATGGTCGGCAAGATGCGGTTCTTTTTCCAGAAGGAGAATGCGCAAACTCGGATAAGCCGTTTGAATTTTATAGAATGTGGCAGCACCTACAATGCCCCCACCTACGATTATAATGTCGAATGTCTTTTCCACGCCCCGAATATAGTTCGAGCCTTCGCAAAACGAAACAAGTCGATGTATGTTTACCCTATGAAAACCACGACCACAGCACAGCGTGCATGGGCTATGTATGACTGGGCGAATTCTACCTACAATCTCGTAATAGGCACGGCGATTTTCCCCATTTTCTATAGCAAGGTTACTAGCACTACTGACGATGGAGCAGAAGGTGATTATGTTTTGTTCTTTGGGGCGCATCTGAAAAACACCGAGGCGTTATCCTATTCGCTGGCTTTCGGAATGTTGCTGGTTTGCCTGTTGGCGCCCACTATTGCAGGTTTGGCCGATTATCTCGGTCGTAAGAAATTTTTTATGAAGGCATCATGCTACCTCGGTGCCGCTTCGTGCGCCTCTCTTTATTTTTTCGATGTACATCACCTTGAATGGAGCATGTTCAGTATTGTGCTCGCTTGCATCGGTTTCTGGTGCAGTTATGCACTCTACAATTCCTTCCTTCCCGAAGTGGCTGCTCCGGAAGAGCAAGATAAATTGAGTGCAAAAGGATATTCGCTTGGCTACATCGGCAGTGTCATATTGCTTGTATTGAACCTGGCCATGATTATGGTCTTTGATATTAGTGCGCGATGGTGCTTTGTTACGGTTGGCCTTTGGTGGGCGGGTTTTGCGCAGTATACATTTTATTACCTGCCGGAGAAATCCACGGGAAGGAGTTTTGAAAGAGGAGTCCTTGCCAACGGATTCAAGGAGCTTTCAGGTGTGTGGTCGAGGCTTACACATAGTCCGCGTTTGAAGAGATACCTGCTCAGTTTTTTTGTTTTTTCTATGGGCGTGCAAACCATAATGCAAATGGCTTCACTCTTCGGTACAAAGGAGATTGAGCGCATAGATGAATCGGGAAGAGTAGTGATGGGATTGGCCGATGGTCAACTCATCGGTGCTGTTTTGTTGGTTCAACTCATTGCAATTCCCGGTGCTGTCGTTTTCTCTTGGTGCAGTAGGAAATGGGGTAACCTGCTTACACTGATTTTTGCGCTTGTGGTGTGGGCCATAATCTGTATTGTGGCGTATCGATTCGTACACACGGTAATCGATTTCTATATCGCTGCTGCTTCAATTGGTTTTATCATGGGTGGCACGCAGTCATTGGCTCGAAGCACTTATTCGAAACTATTGCCGGAGACTAAAGACACGGCTTCTTTCTTCAGTTTCTATGATGTGACGGAGAAGGTTGGTCTCATTATAGGCTTATTGACTTTTGGATACATTGAAGGTGCATTTGGGAGCATGCGTTCGAGTATTCTAGCACTGATACTCTTCTTTATTGTAGGGCTGCTTCTGCTGTTGCGTGTGCCGCGAAAGGAAACACTAGCCTAAGATTACCAGCATTAGAAGAAGGCCACCCAGCATTACAACCTTTATCCAACGACTCACTTTCCCGAAATCGCGGGGAGTCTTTGCAGCGTTTACAAAATACAGAGCCAGTAACATGGGGACAATGAGGCATGCAATTAACCAGGCCATGTCGCTTACCATATCAATTCGCGTGAGGCACCAGCCGGCCATTACAAGAAATACTACCATCCATGCGGTTACGTAGCGCTTTGTGCGTTGCATGCCCCACAGTATCGGTATAGTTTGATAATTTCCTGCGCGATCGCCCGGCTCATCTTGCGCATCTTTCACAGCTTCGCGAATCATCGTTAGCACAAAGGCGAACAGCGCAACTCCAAAAACCCATAACCAAGCATAGGTGTAGAGCGTCATTCCTTTCCAAGTGAAAGTTGTCATTTCCGATTTTAATAAATGCAGATCGGTGATAACGGCAAATACAGGAACTACAGCCGTGCAAAATGCCACCAATGCATTTCCGATGATTGGTCTTTTCTTGAAAACAGGGGAGTACCACCACAGCAGGAACATGATAACTAGGGGCACAATTGTCAATTCAACAAACGAACTTGAAATACCTACCCAGAATACGAGTCCGAGGGCAACGGAGTTAAGCCCCTGGTGAATGAGTATGGCCATTTTGCGATTCACCGTCTTGCCCACAATTACCTTTTCAGGCTTATTGATTTTGTCGACTTTCTGATCGAAATAGTCATTTATGACATTCCCCGCGGCTGTGATGAGTAATGCAGCCAATACGAGTGCGCTGAAATGAAGTTCGTTTAACACCAATCTTGCTGTGCCTTGCTTCTCCAACACATCCGTTAATAGCACATACCGAGTGATGCACATCGTAACCGCCACAATAAGTAGATTTAAAGGCCTGGACAGGAGGAAGATGGATTTCAGTCGCACGGATTGTTGAATTTTTGTGGACAAAGTTGAATGCCTCGTTAATTACATTCGCAATATAGTCTAAATCAACATGGAACTTAATCTCATCGAATCGCCCCAGTTGCAAGTAGAAACTGTGCACGCATTGGTTTTCGGCAAGCACGAATACATTGTTAGCAATGTGAAAGCACAATTGGAAAAGGCGGAGTTTAATTGCTCGGGTTCTGTTGTGTTGACTCAGGCATTGGAGTATTTGAAAACGAATCAGCCACAGCTCATCGTAATCGGCGGCGGTGTAGATCCTCACGATCGAATCAAGATTCAGAACAGTATCAAGGAATGGGCGCTTTCCACTCGCATTGTTGAGCACTTCGGAGGGCCGGCTACCGTTCTCAATGAGGTGCGTGATGCACTAAGTAAATTCTAATGCTAATTATCGAGCATACTTTTCGACTTGTATACTTTGTTCTCGCCCAGCTTGTGAAGCGAATACGTGAATCCTGGGTGTATCGCAAACGCTCCTATTTCACCTGCCTTGTTCACGGCTAAATATCCCACTTGGAAATCTTTGTAGTTGGCGTGTTTTATTTTGATTCGGTTAATAGCCTCCTCACAAGCCTGCTGTGGTGTCGCCCCTTGACGCATCATTTCTACAACTAGAAAAGAACCGCACGTGCGAATAACGGCTTCGCCCAAACCACTTGAGGTGGCGGCGCCGATTTCATTGTCAACGAACAGTCCGCCGCCTATTATGGGACTATCGCCCACGCGCCCACGCATTTTGAAGGCCATACCGCTCGTAGTGCATGCGCCTGCTAGATCGCCGTTGGCATCCATCGCAATAAGCCCGATAGTGTCGTGGTTTTCAATGTTGATTATGGGCTTGTATTGGCTGGTCTTTAACCATTCTTTCCATGCTTTTTGTGCCTCCTCGCCAACGTATGGGTCGTGTTTGAATCCTTCGGAAAGTGCGAACTGATAAGCTCCCTCTCCCACAAGTATCACGTGCGGTGTTTTTTCCATCACCCGTCGGGCTACAGACGCCGGATGTTTGATGTGTTCAAGAAACATTACGCTTCCCGCATTGCCCATGCTATCCATAATGCACGCATCGAGCGTAGTGTGTCCATCACGATCTGGAAACCCTCCAAGACCCACCGTTAAATTCGAAAAATTCGCTTCTGTATCGTTCACTCCCTTTTCTGCCATATCGAGCGCATTACCTCCGTTGAGCATCGCTTTCCAGGCCGCCTCATTGGCAGGTATGCCTGCATCCCAAGTTGAAAGCACAAGACCTTCCTTGAAAATATCGGAAGGCGCAGGTGTTTCATTTGCTTCTTCCGATTGGGAAAAGAGATTGGTGAATGCACCTAGGCCAAGACCAATTCCGGTGGCGGCAGATGCCTTGATGAATTTTCTACGATTCGTCATACGGGTGTAAAAATGATTGCTGAAAGATAGATAATCGCGCAACACTAACCCACCATTTCACGCTGTAACGTTTCTATGGTATCTGCAGGTAGGTTTTGCATGTCTAGATACATCAACCCATCAAGAGCATTGTTGAATTTCGGATCGCAGTTGAAAGCTATAATGCGAGCGTTTTGCTGCAAATACTTTTTTAGCAAAACAGGCATGGTGAAGCTCGATGGTTCGATGTCGCTGATAATGCGATCCATCTTTTTTATATCGTTCTGAGTAGAGTCGAGCAATGCGGCCGTATCTACTTTCTTGACTTTCGGTTTAAAAGCATTTCGCGGTGTAACATGCTCTGCAAGTTCATGGTCGAAATAATGCTTTGTGATGAATTGAATGATTAAGTCCTTACTTACTTCTTGATATTGATTACTGATGGAAACAGGTCCAATGATGTATCTGAAGTGAGTATTGGATATGAGATAGTATAGAATTCCCTTCCATAATAAGAAGAGCGAAAGTCGATGACGTTGGTATTCAGTAACAATAAATGAACGACCTAATTCCAGTGATTGTTCCAGAATAGGGTCGAGTTGAGAACCCATGCGGAAAAGAGATGATATGTAAAACCCTTTTTTACCATAATGCTGCATAATCTGCGCACCATTGCCGACACGATAGGCGCCTGCAATTTTCTCAGCTTTGCGATCCCATAAAATGAGATGACTGTAATACAAATCATACTCATCTAAATCGATGCTCTTATTGGTGCCTTCACCTACAGCCCGAAAGGTAACTTCGCGCAATCGTCCGATTTCCCTTAACAGGTTTGGTATTCGTTGACTGCCTGCGACAAAACAATCGAAATTATCATAGCTAAGAGTTCTGCAATCTGAAATCGATTTAATCTCCTCTGTAATGAGGGTGTGTTGAACAGCTTCAATAATCTCTTCAGGCGATTTGGATGTGCGAAACACTCTGAAATAGTCGCGCTTTACTTCGAATGAACTTCCAAGAGCATATGTTTTCGCCCGCAAATAGCGGCCATATTGCTCAAGTGAGGTAAACATTTCGGTGTCCTTTGGCTGAATGGGTTTACCAATACGCATCCGAATAATATCTCCCTTTTTGCGTAACATCTCTGACGGCAGCGCGAGAGTGCGCAAATTGGGATGTATCATTCCCAGTAAATGGAACAAGCGTGAATTACTGCCGTCGAAGTAGAGCGGAACTATCGGAACACCGGCGTTTCGTGCAATTTTTATTGCTGAACTCGCCCAGCGTTTATCGGCAACTGTATGGATATCGCCTTGGTAAGTGCTTACTTCTCCGGCAGGAAAAATGCCCAGTGCTCCTCCCGACTCGATATGTTGACGAACTGCTTTCAATCCGCTGACATTCGAATATGCTTCTCGGCGTGTTTCAAACGGATTAACAGCAACGAAATAATCTTTAATAGGTTCAACTTGCTGAAGGAGAAAGTTTGCCATTACCTTGAAGTCGGGTCGAACGCGTGCTATGGCCAGTATCATTGCCAAGCCGTCGAGCGCACCAAACGGATGATTCGCAACAACCACGAACGGACCCGATCGCGGTATGTTCTCCAATTGCTGTTCGTCGATGTGTAGACTAACATCCAACTTTTCGAATAAGGTTTCAACGCTCTCCAATCCCGGGGACTCACACATATGGGCATACAACTCATTCACCTCATCGATGCGTGCAACCTTACTAAGTAAACCAACCAGCACATTGTCTTTCGGCAATCGTGTAGCAGTTGCTAGAGCATCATCGGATATGAGTTTCTTATTGCTCAATTTTAGTGGATTAGAATTGGCATTGAACTAATGCTGTTAGGCGTTTGTATGGTTACTTGGTATACACCGGATTCGAATTCTTCAGCATTGAAAAAGAAATTCGAACTACCTCTGCGAACAATACCATTGTGAACAGTGTGCACAGTTCTGCCTGTCATATCGACCAAGGTAATGACTGTATTCACCGCAGTTTTATTGTTGATTTCTATGCAGGTAATCGCAGAGGCCGGATTGGGATAAATACGGCTGATGGTAGATGAGGTAAACTCAGCAATACCATTTATGACATCCAAAACTTTGAATGACCAGAACCCTTCGGGGGCCGGCATAGGACGCACCTGTGTTTTGCCACTCAACGATTCTCCTTCGATGTAATACTCAATGATAGAACCAACGGACTGTGCAGGAATGTAAGCCTCCCAATTGTCTCCGTTCGACAACATATCCAAAGAACTGAAAACGCTTGTTCCCTGCAGTCTCCAATAGAGTGTGGCTCGCTCAATCCCAGAACGATGACTTAAGTAGGCAGAAACGAAATAGGGATTTAGGTTATCATATGTGTCGCTTAAAGGCTGGTGAGATATTAGCAGAGGATCAGCAACTCCTACCGTGTGAGTAATACAATGTATGGCTCCACTTTGAGCTATGATATTGCTGTTCGAATTGTCGCAATCGATACCTACGAGGTTATAACCAGGACAAACTTCACCCCATATGCGCAAAGCGGTGGTGTCATACTGCTCACGATAAGTTGGGATGATAATCGTGTTGTTTACGAATACGGCATTGGTGTAAGTAAGGTAGTCACCGCCTTCATCCGGATAATTACTGCCCTGTTGTTGGGGAGGGGCAGGTATGCGAACTACTCGAAAGGGTGTTCCGAATTTGCTGGTGTAATTGCTCAAAACATAGTTGATGTTCGCATTGATTTGAGGTCCATCTGCTACGCCTGCAGGATACTCTGAAACCAATAAGGTTTCCTCATCAACCAACTTCATATGCATGTCAATATGATGAATGCCATCATAGGGAAGCGTGGGCATTTTGATATAGGTGTGAACACCCATGAATGTTTCTAAGATATCGTTGATTTCTTGCTCGTTATGAGTAGGATAAAAGATGCTGTAGTCTCCATCCCCATCATTCTCCTCGAGCACGAGCTCTGAGGCGAAGGCGGTTCCAAATCCGTCACTCATGAAGTTGCCCCCGGTATTTACCAGAGCGAAAGGAGCCACGGATGTTTCATACAAATCGAGATTAAGCGCATCCGCAACATAGGCAGGTGAGGTGTCGTCGTTGGGCCTATTGCGATTGTATAACCAGTCAACAAGAATGAGTGAATCAACTTCATTGCCATAGACCGGATTGGCTGCGTAGTCGCGAAGCCAGATGCTATCGTAATTGGCATCAACAATCAGTATATTATCTAGATTGGAAAATGCCGCACCGCCGTTGTTGGCTGTAAGCAGATAGTCTTCGGTGTCTTGCACGTCATCACTCAAAATAATTACTTGTGTTTGCAAGCGGGCTTCTGCAACGATTTTCTTGAGTATGGATGGAAATGAGGTCCAAGAAATTGTAAGTGCCTGAACTTCTTCCCATTCTGCCATTGTGCGCAGGCCGGAAAACACAGGTGCAGATGTAATCTGTCCGATGGATTGCGCGCTCAGTGCGAGTATAATGACTACTGTTAGAATAGACTTCCTCATGCGTGTAAAGAAAAGCATGTTGTATGAATTCATGGTTAATTCAAAAAGTAAAAAAGTTAATATTGAATATCGCGTGAGGTAGTTACAAACGCATCACAAAAAACACTATCTACATAGGAACTGTCTGCAGTACCGATTAAGGTTTGAACTTGATATTTTACCCATCTATTTCCATATACTCGGCAAGTTATGGTAGTGTCAATATTACCTGCTTGCCAGGTCTGCCAGCCATTGGAACAGCAGTTGCAGTCAAAGTTGGCGTTCAGAAATGTAAAGGACAGTCGATCGCTACTGCTCCCATTCATATGGTAAAAACGTAATGATGCGAAAGCTTCCTTGTAGAGTTGAATATTCTCCGTTACTGTTCCATCGCTAAATGACTCTACATTGAGCGATGATTCTGCATTTATGTAATTGGATTTCTCCGCTAAAAGGCGAAGGGCTGCAAAGTTCTCCCTTGCCCACGTTCCTGAATAATTACCTTGGTTGTCCGTCGAAGTAGACATTGCATTTTGATAACTATTTCCGTAAACGCCATTTTGAACGACCTGCTTTTCTACTACGACACTCACACCTTGCAGCGTGAATCCATCATCGGCATCGGTCACTTGACCGGCAATGGAATAATTGACGCCACCATCTTTTTTACAAGCGATAACGGCAATCAGAATTACCAACAAGACAAAAGATAAGGGTCTATTCATGGTTTTCATTATTCTCCGGAAACACTTCTATACAACTCAAAGGTGCCAATAATCTTCTGAACAAAAATAAAAGGTTCGCGAGCGTTACAATACCCATGTTTGACGCAACTCATGGTGTAATATTTTTCTTGTTGTTTCAAGAGAAGTGCCTCTGCTACATTCCCGTCCCAAACGGTGTCTTTCATGCCGAGTTCCCGAGCTAGATTCTGGGCATCGATAATGTGCCCTTGCCCAATGTTGTAACTAGCTAGCACAAATTTGGTTCGCTCAGTGTCATCGGGAACTCTTTTTTGCCACATGTTCTGCAAATATTTGATGTATTTCGTAGCCGCTTGAACGCTGCATTCCGGAGTGGGTGTTGACGTGCATCCAAAGCGAACAGCTGTTTGCGGCATTAGTTGCATTAATCCGTATGCTCCACTCCATGATTGTGCCTGAGGATTGAAGTGCGACTCATGGTAGGCTATGGAAGCCAGCATACGCCAGTCCCATCCCAGTTGGGGCGCATACATCTTGAATAGCGAATCGAATGGCGAAATGGCTCCCGGACCAACCTTTGGCAAAACGAATCCTTTTGGCCTTGCCAGATTCGCTTCATTGAAATATTTTCTATACAGTCGTTTGGTTCGGATTGCTCCGTCTTTAGAGTCCAGCCATTTGTTCAGCTCGGCTAGCAATTCTGAAGATTCTTTGCGAACGGCCCATGCAATATCTTGAAGTCCGCTTACGGGCACTCCAACGTCAATATTGTCATAATTACTCAGTTCAATAGTTGCGAGATTCTCATCGGTGACCGTAGCCGGTATCGCTCCGTCGTCAACGAGTCGAATGAGGTCATCGGTGCTGATTTCTCCGGGAGCCTCTTCAATCCGAATAGTTTGACCACTTCGTACAGCTATATCATTTAATTGCTCATAGAACGATGAATACCGGTGAACCCAGATAGGTATCAAGCCCAGTTGCGTGCTGTCTTGAATAGCAAGACTCTGGCTCGAGTTCGGTTGTTCAATTTTACGCTGAACCAAGACTTGGCGGGTTTGGTAAAGCGGGGAGGTGAAACTTACAGAGTCCGAACGATGCGGTGTAACGGTGAGATTACTGGCTACTAGGTCAGCATCCCCATTGCGCAGCATCTCAAACATGCGGTCAACGTCGTCAATGAGTTTTACCTCCAGTCTTACCCCCAAATGCTTAGCAAACGCCAATGCTAGTTCATAGTCAAATCCACTTTCTTGATTGCGGTAAAGAAAATAGGTAGAAGCACTGTTTTCCGTGAGTACAATCAAGGATCCTCTTCGTCGGATGGAATCCAAATCTACAAGGCCCTGATGATCCCTCTTTGCTTTTTTTCTGTGACCAGCGTCGTCACAACCTATCGCGACAAGCAGCAGGCAAAAATAGCCCAGCACAATGAGCGTATTTAGTGTGCCGTATCGCAAGAATGTTTTCAACCGGGTTAATTAATTCCTCTAAAATAAAAAACCCCGGGCAAATCCGAGGTCTTTTACGTAAGCGGTTTGAAGTTATTATAATTTATTTCTTGTAGAACTTTTCGGTTTGGTTGTCAAAACTAACCCAATACTCACCCCGACCCAATGCAGTGCAATCGATGGAGCTTCCTCGGCCGCGCTTCACAACTTGACCAAAAACGTTGTACAATTCGTAACTAGTTTCGGTACTGAAGTATACCGACTTTGACTTTTTATCGTAACGGAAACTAACTGCTTCCACATTGCTGGTGACTTCACAAACGGAAGACTTTCTCAAGTCACCTTCAAAACTCTTTTGGACAATGCGAAATTTATTCAAGCCACTGGTAAGCTGTGTCTGAAAACGATAGACGTTCTTCACATTGGTGCC
>JBIKSC010000267.1:0-3670 GCA_044348775.1 Flavobacteriales bacterium
ATGGAAAAGTGTATCTGCCTGTGCAATCGCTTGAACGCGCTGCACAGCTCGATCGTTGCGCGTTGCTTCACTCCAAATCGGTTTTTGGGAATGCCCATGAACCGATAAAAAAAGGGACAAGAATGTCAATACAGTTCTTGCGTGTATCCAAGGCAAAACGAATGGTTCGTTTTTATGACCCTGTAATAATGCGGAAAATATCCATGCCATTACCATATAGCATTAGCCCAAGCAATAGTATCATACCGACGATTTGAGAGCGCTCCAGAATCTTTTGACTTACCGCTTTGCCGGTAATCATTTCCCAAAGCAAGAACATTACGTGACCTCCATCGAGAGCCGGAATAGGTAGTATGTTCATGAAGGCGAGTACCAATGAAATAAATGCAGTTCGCTCCCAAAACGCCCACCAATCCCACTCATCCGGGAATAGTTTAGCGAATGTTACAAAGCCTCCGACTTGCTTGGCGCCGGCCTTCGAAAACAGAAAGCGGAGTTGACTTGTGTAGTCTGTTACGGTTTCCCAAGCCTCGTGAAACCCGCCTGGAATGGCTTGGGCAAAACTGTACTGAAGAGTGTCAATACCAATGTAATGCTGTAGCGATTTGGGTGAGACACCGATTCTTCCTTCTGAAGTAACATCCACTGGAACCGACATGGAATTGCCGTTTCGCATCACATGCATGCGAACAACTTTGTTTTTGTTGTTGCGTAACTCCTTGGCTATTTCCTGGAAGTAAGGGCTGTACAACCCGTTAACCCCAACAATGCTATCGCCCTTCAAAAGTCCTGCGTGATAGGCCGGGTTTTCGGGCACAACCGAATCGATGACAAAAGGTATACGCAAACTGAATGCTCCGCTTTTAATACCGCTATCGACCAGCAATTGACCGAAATCTTCGGGAAGTGTTATCACCATTTGCTGACCCAAGCGATCAATAGTGACCTCCTTTGGATCATCCAATATCATTCGTTTATTGACGTCTTGAAAATTGTCGGGTTTCACTCCGTCGAGCGCTAGAATTTTATCACCATCGCGAAAGCCGTAATGATACATCAGTGGATTGCAGTGCACGCCGTAGGTGGCATTTTCGGATGGAACGACTTCTTTACCGTAGGTGAAAAGAATCACGCTGTATATGACAATACCCACAATCACATTCACAACTACACCCCCAATCATGATGATGAGTCGTTGCCACGCTGGTTTTGAACGAAACTCCCAGGGCTCGGCAGGCTTGGACATTTGCTCCTTATCCATACTCTCGTCGACCATTCCCGAGATTTTAACATAGCCACCCAAAGGAAGCCATCCAATGCCATATTCTGTTTCGCCTATCTTCTTCTTCAGCACCGAGAAATAGGGATCGAAAAACAAATAGAATTTTTCTACTCGAGTCTTAAAAAGCTTTGCGGGTATAAAATGCCCACCTTCATGTAAAATGATGAGAATGGATAAACTCAGGAGCAGTTGTATTGCGAAAATCATGCAGGTCTAATTGTAGAGCGAAGTTAAGACTCGGCTTCCCGAGCCAAATGCACCAACTGTTATAAGTTATTAATAGCCATGTAGCGCATAACGTATTTGCCGATGATGTCGAATTCAAGGTTGACCGGTTGACCTTCTTTCATCCGTTTGAAATTTGTATGCTCGAAAGTGTAGGGTATGATGCAAACAGAAAAACGCCCTTTCTCAGAATCAACCACCGTCAGGCTTACTCCATTTACACAAATACTTCCTTTCGGAACTGTCGTCCATTCGGGTGTGTGGCTGTATTCGAAAAAGTATTTCCACGAGCCACCTGTTTCCTCAACAGAGACGCATGTTGCAGTTGTGTCTACATGACCTTGCACCATATGTCCGTCAACCCTGTCCGAAAGTCGCATACAGCGCTCCAGATTCACTTCCGTGCCTTCCTTCCATTCACCCAGATTAGTGCGCTGCAACGTTTCTGAAATGGCTGTAACCTTGTACTGACCCGGCTCTATGGCAACTACAGTAAGACAAACCCCATTGTGCGCAACACTCTGATCAATGGCAAGCTCATCGGTAAATGAAGCGCTTACCCAAAAATGAACGTTTGAAAGTTCATGCTCAATGCGCATGATGGTGCCCGTTGCTTCTACAATTCCTGAAAACATGCTTAGTTATTTTGGGGCGATATGTCGCCGGCGATGAGGCGTATGTTGCCGCTGTATGATTTGGATTCTGTGCCCTCAAGGCGAATGAAATCGACACGTATCACATAGTAATAAGCACCGTCTGAACACGCTTTCCCTGATTGCTTGTGCTTGCCATCCCATTGAATAGAGGGATCCGTTGTTTCGAATACAACCTCACCCCATCGATTGTAAATCGTTAACGCAATACTTTTCACATAACGATACGGGAATGGCTCAAACACATCATTCAACGCATCGCCATTGGGCGAGAAAATATTCGGAAGAGTATATTCAGGACAATTGTCGATGCAGATGATGTTTGAAAAGGAACTGGTATTGCGATACAAGTTTCCATCCGGCCAAAGATTCAACGAGTCAAAGGCTGCTATAGCATAACACCCGGCAATACTCGCCGGACTGTTCCACTCATTACCGTCAAATAAGAAAGTAGTGTCTTCGGCTTCGTAAAGTGTAGTCAAAAGTGTAAGCGGTTCGGAAAGAGTAGGAGCATAATAAATTGCATAGCCTTCTATATCATCGGCGCATCCGCTCACGTTACTCCAACTGAGCGTTGCGATGGCCTCAATGCAGTCGTCGGCCATTGTCAGAGCCGGCGGGCAGGGTGGTGTCTGGTCGTAGGGTTGTGCGCATACCTCTTGACTCCAATTGTAGAGCGGGTCCGGAACATCCGATGCGAAGTAAGATCCTATGGCTTGCACTTTATAGCAATACAACTGATTATTCACTAGGCCTGTGTCGGTATAAGACACTGTGTACGCCGTATCGATTTCAATGAATTCGGAGGCGCTCGGATCTTTGCGGAAAATCCTGTAGGCGTAGTTTGTCCAGGGTACCGACGCTCCCATATTGAGCGTCATTTGATTGTCGCCGGGTGTCAGTTGAAGAAGCATAGAAGCTGCTATTGCCGATGTTGCATCGAGTTCAACGGACTGAGAACCTATTTCAACCCGATAGCGATGCGCGAGTGAGACGGTGTTGATGCTCTCGTGTATGAACGTCGTGTCGCCGTCTTCCAGTAATGTGAATACCTCGGTTGTATAAAGTAAACTATCCACATTGTTTCCTTCGCTCGAATAGAACAGCTTATAGATGTAAGGCCCGGGAAAAAGGGTGGTGTCCAGGTCGCTTGGCTTCGACCAATGCACGGTGTCGACGCCTGCAATAATATCAGTGAGTCCAATACTCACTTTTGTTATCACCGGTACTTCTTTATTCACGGTATCACAAAACTCTTCACTAGCGTAGCTTATAGAGCCGTCCGGCCATACCGTTACCACCATGTAGCAATAAATTCCACCATAAAAAACACTCGTGTCAACAAAGGAATTATTGCCGGCTCCTTCTGTTTCACCTACCCAACTATAACCGGTGTACTCCGGAACTCCTAATTCACAGTTATCGGGTTCAAACCCATACAACCCGTTGCGCCGGTATACAAGATAGCGCACATCGTCGAGCTCACCTTCATTGAAAGCGCTGTAACACG
>JBIKSC010000348.1:0-3670 GCA_044348775.1 Flavobacteriales bacterium
TGCGTGTAGGGCTTGAATGAGAAAACAACTAAAGAACAGTACAGTGATAATTTTTTTCATGGTATTAATTTTTAAAATCACTAACTACATCCACCTTCAATCGTTGGTCCCGATTAGCCACATCCCAGGCGGTGTGAAAAACCAAGCGGGTTATGGTTTCCATTTTATTGTACAAAATTTTTGGCGCATCGTCACCGGGCTTGTGATAATCTTCATGCACACCGCTAAAATAAAAAATCACCGGAATATTGTGCTTCGCAAAATTATAATGGTCGCTCCGATAGTAAAAACGATTGGGATCATCCGGACTATTGTAAGTATAATCCAAAACCAAATTTGTGTAAGCTTGGTTGCACTGCTCTGAAATTCTGTGTAGGTCAGTACTCAACTTATCAGAACCTATCAAATACACATAATTCGAATCTTTATGTTCTGGGTCGATACGGCCAATCATATCAATATTCAAGTCACACACTGTTGTCGTTAAAGGGTAAACTGGATGATCCGAATACCACTCGCTTCCCAAAAGTCCTTTCTCTTCACCACTCACGTGCAAAATGAGCACACTTCTCCGTGAGCCCTTTCCCTCTTTGGCCGCCGTGTAAAAAGCTTCTCCTATCTCCATAGCTGCTGAAGTTCCGCTGGCATCATCATCCGCTCCATTGTGTATTTGTCCATTGATGATACCGACGTGATCATAATGTGCTGATACTACAACCACTTCCTCTTTCAATTTTGGATCACTCCCTTCAATAAATGCCAGCACATTCTCAGCCTCTATACGTTCCACTTTTTGTTCCACATGGAAAAGGACACTCTCCTGTAAAACAACCGGTTTTGTCATCTTGCCCTTGTTTAGCTTTTCCTGTATAGATTCCACCGTAACACCTGATTCTTTCAATAATGCATTCGCAAAAACAGGCGACACATAAATAATAGGTATCTCATTGGCATCTGTCTTTTTCTGTTCACGCTCCAATATCATGCGCGGCTGTTCCAACCAATACCGCACGCGACGCATATACATTTCATAATTCGTATTAACAACCAAAAGAACTGAAGCACCTGCCTTGCGAGCAGCTTCCGCTTTCAAGAAAATATCATCGTTCCAATCCGATGTTTCATTACTTCCTGTTATTTTGCTCTTTCCTTTCTTATTGATGGGCTCACCTTGTAAACACATCACCCATGTGTTACTTTCTAGGTTTTGGATCTTCTTATAATCGTTGTGACGCTTATCTCGAATTCCGTATCCGGCGAAGACTATTTGCTTCGTTTGAAGCTCCATAGCATCCATTCCAAAAAAATAGAAATGATCCGGAAAAGTGAATTTTTGATTCATTGCTTCAGCACGTGAACCCAGATTTGTTTCTCGCTTCAGCGGGTAGGTTTGATACCAACCGCTATTATTTGCCGGTTTCATTCCCAATGACTCATAATAAGTAGAGATGTACGCCGCGGCCTTCTCCTGACCGGCTGTACCTGTTTCTCTTCCCTCAAACTCATCGGAAGCCAATGTATAGACATGCTTCTTGAGTTGTGCGGCTTGAATAGTATTAGCATAATGCATTGCATCACTATCCACCTTCTGTGCCCACAAATGATCCACGTGAAAAACAAGGATTATCAAAACAATTACTCTTATCTGCATGCTATTTTATTTACCCGGTTTGCGTGTCTTCCTCCTTCAAATTCCGTATTCAAAAAAACCTCAACTATTTGCTCTGCCATTGTCTCCGTTATAAAACGTGCAGGTAGGCAAACAATATTAGCATTGTTATGCTGACGAGCCAATACTGCTATTTCGGGTAACCAGCATATAGCGGCTCGTATTGCTGCATGTTTGTTGGCGGCCATAGCCACACCGTTAGCAGAACCACAGATTAATATTCCCACACCCCCTTCCCTTTCTACAGCCTCAGCCAGCGGATGGGCGTAATCCGGATAATCAACACTGTCTGTATTATGTGGACCATAGTCCATTACATCGTATGCAGATATGAGAAATTCCTTTATTTGTTCCTTCAATGCGAAACCCGCATGATCAGAACCTATATGTACTTTTTGCATAGTTAAATAACTCAATCAGCTATAAAATCACTGACAATGAGATGCGTCAAAAATAAACCGACACTTATCACCCATCCACATGATTTTTTGTGAACTATTGTTGAAGAAGTAGTAGAAACTTTATTTGGTTAAACACTGCTGTCATCTGCATACGTCATCTCACACTAAATCCATGAGTAACTTTTGAGTTTCTCCGACCATTTCTTCCACGATACAATGCACAATTCACAACATTCACTAACAGACTACTTTAAAACAAAACCACTTATCCACAGCTTGTGTGTAACATATCTATACTGCTGATTCTTAAAGTTTTCATATTCTAGTATCCTGTTGGTTAAACCATGGATTACTGTATAAATATCAAAAGCAAGCAATCCGATGATGAGTTATACCGAGTACCAACAGCCCTATAATCTATAACTAACTATTTAAATAAATAATATCATTTATTGAACTGAAAAGAAAAAGAAAGGAGTTGTTTTAGGTTGTGATTGAACGAATAGCTTTGTCGACTGATGAAAAGAGGTTTCCTGATCATATTGTTTTTGTGGCTGGCAGTAGTGGGCTTGTTGGCTCAACCACAGTTCATGCAATATCGATATGAAAATGGGGCGCTGAGTAGTGAAGGGTATTTGCGGGAAGGTAAGCCGGATGGTTATTGGAAAACCTATTACAACAATGGCCAATTGAAAACGGAAGGGAATAGAAAGAACTTTCAACTGGACTCCACGTGGAATTTTTACAGCGAGAAAGGAATAATTCAGAAATCCATTGCATATGCTGAAGACAGGAAGAACGGCATAGAAAGAATTTATGATGCAGAGGGCCGCTGTGCAGAGGAGTATACAAACAAGGATAACATACGAAACGGACGAGCGAATTGGTATTATCCTTCCGGAGAGCTAAAAAAGACTGGTTTTTTTGAGAATAACAAAGAAGAGGGTAAGGCAACAGAATATGAACGGGATGGCAGGATTATTACACTTCTCACGTACAGAAATGGCTTCATCTACACAGAGGAAAAAATCAATCGATATGATAACCAGGGCAAACGCACAGGTGTCTGGAGAGATTTATACGATGATGGAAAACTGAGACTGGAAGGAAACTGGGCGATGGGAATGAAAAACGGTGTTTTCAAGTTCTATACAAAAAAGGGAGAACTAGAGAAACTGGAGCGATATGAGAATGATGTATTGATTATTGACGAAGCGTCTACAGCTATTCTGGACATTCGAAAGGAGTACCACGCAAATGGTTTAGTGAAGGAAATAGGTACTTACCGTGAAGGAAAAAAGCAAGGAAATTTTCGAATGTTTGACGAGGCCGGCAAAGAGACAGGTGGTTTCTTGTTTGACAATGATACGTTGGTGGGCGAAGGGATGATAGACAGTTTGGGTAGGCGCATAGGCGAATGGAAGTTGTTTTATCAAGATGGTAAAGTGCGTGCTCAAGGAAAATATGTAGCCGGTCTGCGTGAAGGAAACTGGATGTATTTCTATCAAGACGGCAAACAAGAGCAAACCGGTGTATATAAAATGGATTGGCCAACAGGTATGTGGAAGTGGTATTATCCAAATGGAATGCTTCATCGCGA
>JBIKSC010000268.1:0-3659 GCA_044348775.1 Flavobacteriales bacterium
CAATTCTTCCTTTGCGACATAATCTAAGTAAGTGGTAGGTTCGTCGAGAATGAGAAAGGATGGCCGTTGCGCCATGGCACGGGCAATCATGGCCTTTTGCAATTCACCGTCACTCAATTGGTCGAGTGGTTGATGCGCAAGCGATTGAAGATCGAGCGCTGCTATGCATTCGTCGGTTACGATGTTAAGCTCAGCAGATGTTGCTGAGTTTTGAGCATTGTAGGTTCCCATCCACACGAGATCGCGCAGGGTTAGGCCCGGAATACGGACTTTGTCTGTCCAGAGTGCGCCTATGAGATGAGAGCGCTCCAGCGGCGAAAGGTGAGTTACCGATTTGTTATGGATGAGTACATCGCCATTTGCCGGCTTTACCAGACCGGCAATGCAGCGCAAGAGGGTGCTTTTACCTGTGCCATTGCGGCCTTGAAGCGATGTCAACAATCCACGCTCAATGGAAATGGTAACATCAGCGAATAGTGTTTTGCCCGGATAACCGAGGCTCAGGTTGCGTATTTCGATGGGGTGTTGCACGCTCATATGAGTGGTTTAAAGCGTTTCCATTGAATTACCAGCATTACCACGAAGGGTGCTCCCAATGCAGAAGCAATTGTGTTGAGTGGTAGAGCCGTCATACGGCTCATCCAGTCGCAAGCCAGGGCAACGATGGCGCCCAGCCACAGTGTCGCCAGCAAGTTCTTTCGATGGTCGGCTGATTGTGTGACCCATCGCGAAATATGGGGAACAGCTAAACCAATAAAGGAAACAGGCCCGCAAAAGGCCGTAACACAGCCGGCCAATAGGCCTGTGGATATCATCATAGCCATGCGGGTTTTTCTGACATCAACTCCCATGGTGGAAGCATAGTTTTCACCCAGTAGCATCAGATTCAGTCTAGGCAATATGGCCATCGATAGCAGAACGCTCGTAACGAGTCCTGCTGCCAATAGCGCTAATTCCGTGTAGTTGCATTCGCCAAAACTTCCCATGCCCCATGTAACATACGACCTTAGGGCCTCATTTCCCGCGCGCGACTGAAGTGCGTCAACAAGAGCTGACGTGAAAAAGGTTAGCATTATTCCGAAAATGAGCAAGGTCGATTCGTTGGCAAATCGATTGGCTACGAGTAATACGCAAGAAAGGAGAGTGAAAGCACCGATGAAGGCAGCAGCAGCGATACTTATGTAAGCAGGAAAGCCTTGGACGATAGCAGAACCGCCTCCCAGCACGAGCAAAGCAACGCCGAGGCTAGCTCCGGAACTAATGCCGAGCATGGAAGGGCCTGCCAATGGATTACGAAAGAGTGTTTGCATCAGCATGCCACTCCAAGCCAATGCGGCCCCTGCTAAAATTCCTGCGAGCGTGTGTGGCACTCGTGATTCCCATAAAATTGTCAGATGTGTTTGCTCGGCAAGCTCATTTCGGATCAACGAATTCCATACAGAAACCGGGGCAATGGCCACGCTTCCCGTGCCGAGTTGCAGAGCAATGAGGCAGAGAGAGGTAAGGGACAAAACTAGGATTACCCGGAATTTCATGGACGCAAAAATGGGGTGAAACAGGGGTCGACAGCGGTGTTCCGTCGATTTCGTCCTTTTTCATAAAATTATTTTCCTTTTCCCCGATTCGTGGCGACTTTTGGCCGCCTTTTACAAACGATATGAAATTTGACAAAAACACCGCGATTGGCTTCACATTGATGATTTTGATGTTGCTGGGCTTTTCGTGGTACCAGGCCAACGAGCAAGAAAAATTGCGCGAAACTCAGCAGGCTGCTCTTGATGGTGCAGCAGAGGCCACTTCTCCTTCATCCGGCGCTGTCGCGGATGCGGAACAACCGCAACTGACCATGGCGAGTGATTCGACTCTGAGCGATTCCCTTTCGCAGGTGCTTGCTGACCAAGTGGTGGTGGCCAAATATGGAGTGCTGGCCTCAGCCGTTAATGGCGAGAGTCGTTCGGTGGTCATCCATAACAGTAAAGTCAAGCTAACGTTAAACACGAAGGGAGGGTTGTTCTCTTCCGCAGAATTGCTTGACGGGTATAAGAATTATGCATCGAAAGAGAATATACGCTTATGGAGCGAGGCATTTTCGACGATGAAGCTGCGTTTGCAGGTGGCAGGTAAGGGTGAGTTTCCTTCCGATGAGTTTTATTTCGAACCCAGTGCAACAGACGTTGATGCATCGCAAACGCCCGGTACACTTACTATGCGTCTTCAATCGCAAGAGCCGGGTAAGTACCTGGAATTGACTTACACGTTGCAGCCGGATGCTTATTCAGTCGATGTGAAGGTAAACGCCAATGGCCTGGGCAACGAATTGGATATGACCTCAAAGCCATTGCAACTGGAATGGGCTGCTGCAGGTATGAATAACGAGAAGGGTCTGGCAGCTGAGCGCTCACGCTGTTCGGTATACTATCGAGAAGGAGAGGAAGATCGCGATTATTTAAGTGAGTCAGACGACGATAGCTACACAGCTGAAGAATCGTTGCAGTGGGTTGCTTTTAAGCAAGACTATTTTACAGCCGCTGTAATCGCCAAGGATGGATTTCAGCCCGGTTCATACATGCAGGTGAATGTGCCTCAGGATAGTGTTCACACCAAGTTGTATCAGTCAAAACTATTGCTGGCTATGAAGGGCGGAGAAAACGCCTTTGGTGAAATGACTTTCTATTTCGGCCCGAATGACTACAAAGAGTTGAAGAAGTTAAATGTAGATGAAATTGATCGTGTAATTGACTATGGATGGAGCATCATCGGAACGGTGAACCGCTATTGTGTGCGTCCGTTGTTCTGGTTTTTCTCTTCATTTATCGGAAGCTGGGGACTCATTATTCTTCTTGTAACCCTGAGTATCAAAACCGTTTTATTTCCCATTACCTGGAAGAATTTTTTAAGCAGCGCCAAGATGCGCGTGTTGAAACCGGAGATTGACGAAATCAACAAGAAATATGAGGGTAAGGACCCCATGCAAAAGCAAACGGCTACCATGGCTCTTTACCGCCAAACAGGTGTGAATCCGTTTGCCGGTTGTATTCCTGTTCTTCTGCAAATGCCGATTTTGTACGCCATGTTCCGTTTCTTCCCGGCGGAGATTGTGTTGCGTGGTAAGAGCTTCCTCTGGGCCGACGATTTGGCTGCCTACGACAGTATTCTGAGCTGGGAACAGCAGATTCCCGTGTTGAGTTCTATCTACGGAAATCACGTGAGTGGCTTCACCATACTGATGTGTATTTCAACCTTCTTCTATTCCAAGTTGAGTATGGGAAGCCAGCCGCAAATGGCCCAGCAGCCGGGCATGCCGAACATGACCGTCATGATGAATATTTTCACCGTTATGATGTTGTTCTTCTTCAACGGTCAGCCATCCGGATTGAGTTTATATTACTTCATGGCTAACATGGTGAGTATTGGTCAGATGTGGGCTATCAAGAAGTACTTCATCGACGAGAACGCTATCCGAGCCAAGATTGAAGAGAATAAAAAGAAGCCTCAAACGAAGAGCAGTTTCATGCAGCGTTTAGAAGATGCCCAGAAGGCTCAGCGTCAGAAATTAGCTCAACAAAGTAAAAAGTGATGCGATTCGGAATACTCATCTGCATAGTAAGTCTGTTGGTGGCTTGCAGTTCGAAGAAGAACCAAGTGCAACCTGCTGTGCC